>CAYREN010000225.1:0-8026 GCA_964423255.1 uncultured Roseivirgaceae bacterium
TTTCAGAAACTACTAAACAATATTACAAGTATAATCCCAATTTGAATTAAAGCGTCAAGAATTATTCATTCTGTATTTTTCAATATTGATATTATATTTTCCAATCCTAATTTCCATTTGTCTTTCCGTAAGGCCAAGATTATCAGCCGCAAGGCCTACATCTCCTTTCTCCAATTTAAGGTTATCTTGTATCAATTCTTTCTCCACTTTTGCCAATACTGACTGCAGAGGGCCTCTTTCTGGCATACCAGAAGATTCAGGAGTTTGTAATGTAGGAGGTAGATGAAAACCATAGATAACTCCACTATTCCCTAAAATGCATGCTCTTTCTAAGCAGTTTTCTAACTCTCTTACATTCCCAGGCCAATGATAACTCATGATCATATCAATAGCTGATGTGCTTATTCTTTTTACATTTAATCCATGTTCAACATTGAATTTCTCGATAAAATGATCAATTAATTGAGGTATATCACTTTTTCTTTCTCTAATCGGAGGGATATATATTGGAAACACATTTAGGAGATAATACAATTCCTCCATGATTTTTTTCTCTTCCAACAATCTATCTATGTTTTTCCCTGTGGCAGTAATCAATCGAACATCAACTTCTATTTTTTCTTTACTTCCTAACCTTGCTACCTTTTTGTCCTGAACCAACATCAACATTTTTCCCTGCAAGTTGAGTGATACTTCAGCAAGGTCAGTAAGAAAAACGCTTCCTTTGTGAGCCCGCTCAAAAATACCTTTTACTATTTTTCTATTTCCATTGACATTTTTCGTTACATGACCAAATAATTCTATTTCAAGCATATCTTCTGAAAGCCCAGCACAATTTATCTCTCTGAATTTTTTACTTGCTCGATGACTATTGAAGTGTATCGATTTTGCCACTAATTCCTTCCCAACTCCACTTTCACCTGTGATCATTACATTCGCGGTAGTAGGAGCAACTTTTGATATCAAGCTATAAACCACCTGCATTGCTTGCCCATTACCAATCATATTGGCAGGGTTAAATTTCATTTGAAGTGCTGAATGAAGCCGCTTATTTTCTACCTGCAATCTTTCTACTTCCTCGAGTTCCTCCTGCCTGGCCTTGAGTGCCTGAGCAATCATACTCCCAATTACAGAAATCAATCTGATATCCTCTTCAAAAGATAAATTATTGTTAAAGACACGATCAACACTTAAGGTTCCAATTACCTCATTTTCATGTTTGATGGGTACGCATAAGAATGAGACATCCTCTTTGTTGATCTTGCTTCTTGATTTTGTCTTGTCTAAAAATTGAGGTTCATCAGATATACGAGGTATGTAAACAGACATACCAGACTTTACGACTTTTCCAACAATACCCTCCCCAATTTTGTATTTTCCTCTGGCCTTTTCTTGCTTTGACAAACCATAAGCTTCTTCAATATTGATTTCTGATGAGCCTTTGTTTAGCAAGGTTATCATTCCTCTTTCCATGCCGATATATTTGGCCATCATTTTGAGTATTCGATTCAGTACATCTTTAATATTTTTACTTTTATTTAATGAAATGCTAATGTCAAAAAGTAAAGTAAGTTCTTTTAACTCGTGTTTTGTATTCATGAATTAATGCCATTTAGGCAAGGTATATATCATTGAAATTCAGTATATATAAAGATATAAAAAGAAGCGCCAGAAGTATGTGCTTTTGAGGGCTTCAAAACTATAATCTTTTATGAACTCAAGTTAAAAATAAACTATGAAAATTTTATTACCAGAAGCAGACTTTTTGGTAAAACTTTCATTCGGAAAAGGGTTCTTCCTTTTCATCTTCTAATTTGATTTTTTTTGAAAACGACAAATCAAAGTTTACAAGTTTACTTGGATAGCTTTTTTAATGCCTATCAGTTGATTTTTCCTACAAAGAGTGCTTTTCAATCCAGAGCTAATCTTTGCATTAAGGTCATCAAAAGGCTCAATAGAATAAATACCAGAATTTACTATCAAGGCACTAAAATCAAGATTTGGAAAGGACTGAGGGTTTTGGCTATGGGGACGGATCGACTGTAAAATTACCTGCCATTCATTAACCGGGCATATGCGCTCTCCAAGGTAAAAAACCTTAGGAGAAAGATACTGCATATTGTTTGAAAAAAGCAGAAAAGTACCTGATTAAGTTTATTCAAATATTATCCATGGGGATTGCGTATTCAAGAAAAATCAACATAATATCTTAGCTTAATGGATTACATCATGAATAAATATTTTATCCTAACTCATCTTTCAAATATCTACCGGTGTGGCTTTTCTTCACCTTTGCAACTTCCTCCGGGGTTCCAACACAAATGATTTCTCCCCCTTCTTCTCCTCCTTCGGGACCAAGATCAACAACATAATCAGCGACTTTGATCACATCCAGATTGTGCTCTATAATTAACACAGTATTTCCCTTATCAACTAAAATATGGAGTACATCCAGCAAATGTTGGATATCCTGAAAGTGCAAGCCTGTTGTTGGCTCATCAAGGATATAAAAGGTTTTTCCTGTATCTTTCTTTGATAGCTCGCTTGAGAGCTTTACACGCTGTGCCTCACCACCCGAGAGGGTTGTAGCATGCTGTCCAAGGGTAATGTATCCCAATCCAACATCGTTTAATATTTTTAGTTTTCTGTAAACTTTTGGCAGTTTATCAAAAAATTTAGCGCCTTGTTCAACGGTCATTTCCAGCACATCAGATATCGATTTGCCTTTAAATCTAACTTCAAGGGTTTCTCTGTTGTAACGTTTCCCTTTACATGTTTCACAAGGCACATGCACATTTGGCATGAAATCCATCTCGATTAGTTTTAGCCCTGCACCTTCGCATGTTTCGCATCTTCCACTTTTTACATTAAATGAAAATCTCCCGGGCTTGTACCCTCTTATTTTCGATTCCGGAAGATTGGCGTATAACGCTCTTATTTCTGTAAACATACCCGTATATGTTGCAGGGTTCGACCTTGGAGTTCTGCCAATTGGAGATTGATCTACCTCCACAACTTTGTCAATTTTTTCAATTCCAGAAATAGAAATAAAAGACATTGGTTCTTTCTTAGAGCGGTAAATTTTTTGATTTAAAATAGGATATAAAGTTTCATGGATAAGTGTTGACTTTCCACTTCCCGAAACACCTGTAACACATATCATGGTACCCAGAGGTAATTTCAGGTCAACCGTTTTTAGATTGTTACCGGTGGCGCCATTCAATTCTATCCAATCACCATTGGGATTTCTCCTTAATTTTGGAACTTCGATCCGCAACTTATTTTTGAGATAGTCAGCAGTCAGGCTTCCTTTTTTCAAAAATTCATCAGGATGTCCATCTGCTACAACATGACCTCCATGTAACCCAGGGCCAGGTCCAATATCTAAAATGTAATCTGAAGACAGCATCATTTCTTTATCGTGCTCAACCACCAAAACTGAATTTCCTAAATCTCGTAAATCCTGCAATGCCTTGATCAATCTGATATTGTCTCTTTGGTGCAAACCGATGCTTGGTTCATCAAGAATATAGAGCACCCCAATAAGCTGAGTGCCTATTTGTGTGGCCAGCCGAATCCTTTGTGCTTCGCCTCCAGAGAGTGTCTTTAGCGGTCTATTGAGGTGCAGATAATTTAGGCCAACCTCTAATAAAAAAT
The DNA here is from genome assembly GCA_964423255.1 of uncultured Roseivirgaceae bacterium. Classification (GTDB taxonomy): domain Bacteria; phylum Bacteroidota; class Bacteroidia; order Cytophagales; family Cyclobacteriaceae; genus JAAUQL01. Next base: position 3,658 of record CAYREN010000225.1, read on the forward strand.
TAATTCTTTTTCTGATTTCTTTCAAGATCTCCCCGGCGATTTGTAGCTGCCTTTTATTGAGCCGCTCTTCAAGGTTATTAAACCACTTGCCCAAATTATTAATATCCAATGCAGCCAAATCGGCAATATTTTTCTGGTCTATAATAAAGCTCAGCGATTCTTTTTTTAGTCTTGCACCATTACAATCTGGACAAACCCGCACAATCATAAATTCTTTTACCCAGGTCTGGATTTTTTCATTACCCCCTTCACTTTGCTTTTCGAGAAAATTAATTATCCCTTCAAATTTTGTGTGCCAGTCTGTCCCCGGATATTTTGTTGAAGAAACTGCGACCGGTACTTTATCACCATAAAGTAATATGTCAATTACCTCAAGAGGTATGTTTTTAATGGGAGTGGATAAGTCAACGCCATTTCGTTTTAGTATTGCCTGAATCTTCTTAAAAATCCATATTTCCCTGTATGGGCCCAGTGCCAATATTCCACCTCTGGAAATACTCAATGAAGTATCGGGGATCACAGAATCTTTGGTGATTTTTTCAATTTTTCCCAGTCCATTACAAGTAGGACATGCCCCATAGGGGGAATTAAATGAAAACATATTTGGAGCAGGATCATCATATGCAAGACCACTTTCCGGGTCCATCAGATGTCTGGAAAAATGATGAGTTTGCCCAGCCTCATCAAGCAGCATAATCACCCCCTTGCCTTGAGAGAGGGCATTTTTTATAGACTGAGAAATCCTGTATTTTTCTGAGTCAATAACTTTGAGCCTGTCAATTATAATTTCTATATCATGCGTTTTATACCTATCAACTTGCATTTTCGGTTCCAGGTCAACAATTTCTCCATCGACACGCACTTTGGTAAAACCCGACTTTCTGATTTGCTGAAACAACTCGCGATAGTGTCCCTTTCGCCCTTTGACAACCGGAGCGAGAAGAATGATTTTTTTATTGGGATAATTTTGAAGGATATGGATAATAATTTGATCTTCTGATTGACGCTGCATTTTGTTACCGCTAAGGTAAGAATACGCTTCTCCTGCCCTGGCAAATAGAAGTCTTAGAAAATCATAAATCTCTGTAACTGTGCCCACTGTCGAACGTGGATTTCTTGAAATGGTCTTTTGCTCAATAGAAATTACCGGGCTCAGACCTTCAATTTTGTCAACATCGGGTCTTTTCATATCACCAATAAATGATCTGGCATAGGCAGAAAAACTTTCCATATACCTTCTTTGCCCTTCTGCATAAATGGTATCGAATGTCAAAGATGACTTGCCACTACCACTAATTCCGGTGATTACGACTAATTTATTTCTTGGGATTTTTACATTAATATCTTTAAGGTTGTGCTCTCGTGCACCGTACACTTCAATATGGTCAAACCCTGTAATATCCTGTGTCTCCTCCTTTTTCATGAAAACGCTAAATTTTTATAAATCATCACTTGAATCAGAGGGTAATTCTCTAATGTCTGTTTCAATAGTATCTGAATCCTCCATGATATTAACAGTATCGGTCTTCTTTATCATTGGATTATCAATAACAGGAATTTGAAAAATATATGATTTCCCACTTCTTACAGTCAGACTATTTTTTCTGAGCCATGGATTATATCTTTTTAGTTGCTTATAATTTATATTATTCTTAAAAGCCCATTCTCTTAGATTACTTATTGATTTGGTAATTTCTATTTCCTCCAGCTTTTCTTTATGATATAAATGAGCATCAGAAAAATTGAAACCGTACTTATTGGGGTTTTCAAAAATCATTTTTATAGCTATTGCTCGAAACACGTACCTCGAGGTTTCCTCACCAAGTAGCAGATCGTAGTATGATGTCACACCTTGCTTATTCAAGGCCCTTTGCAAACCTCTTCTGCCAATATTGTATGAAGCAGCAGCATTTGTCCAGGTGCCAAATTTTTGATGTGCTTTATTCAAATATTTCGCCGCTGCTGTAGTAGATTTTAATGGATAATATCTTTCATCAACTTCGTTTGTCACTTCAAGCTTAAAATCTTTTGCCGTTCCTTTCAATAATTGCCAAAAACCCACAGCGTGGCTTGGGGAAATTTTATTTTGAAGATCACTTTCTATCACTGATAGGTACATGAGATCTGTAGGAACACCTCTTTTTTCCAGCTCCGCCCTAATCTCAGGTAGCCATCTATTGCCACGCTTCAATAGAAATATTGTATTGGAATGCCAGAAGGTATTGACGTGCAATTCTCTGTCGAGTCGCTCCCTAACGTCTGGAATTTCCAGGGGAACCCGTTCACCGGCAAATATCACAGTATCGGGAATCACAAGCTCCGGAACTCCATATGTTACGATGATTTCTGTTTTTGCAATCGGAGCGGGATTAAAATAATCCCTATAAACCAAATAAGAAATTATTCCTGCAAGGAGCAAAAAAATGAATATGGTGATTAAGTTTTTCAAAATTCAAAATTTGGAGAAAGTAAAAATTTGCCATAAAAATCATCAATAATATCCACCGCTTCTTGAGGATCATCGACGATGTGAAATAATTCGAAGTCATCTTCGCTGACATTGTTCTCAACTTTGAAAACTACTTCCTTGAGCCAATTTACAATGCCTCCCCAAAATTCTTTGCCTACCAATACAATTGGAAACCTGCCAATTTTCTGGGTTTGAATAAGTGTAAGTGCCTCAAAAATTTCATCTAATGTCCCGAAACCACCTGGCATACCAATAAATCCCTGCGAATAGCGGACAAACATCACCTTTCTCACAAAGAAATAATCAAACGTAATATTTTTGTCCGGGTCGATATAAATATTGTGACTCTGCTCATGAGGTAAAATAATATTCAAACCCACAGATTTGCCTCCAGCTTTTGAAGCTCCCTTGTTGGCAGCTTCCATGATCCCTGGGCCTCCACCGGAGATAATGCCATAGCCTTGTTCAACCAAATTGTAAGCAATTTCTTCAGCCATTTTATAATATTTGCTTTCAGGGTTTGTTCTGGCAGACCCGAATATTGAAACACATGGACCAATAGTTGACAATTTTTCAAATCCTGATACAAATTCACCCATGATTTTAAATAATGCCCATGAGTCATTGGATTTTATTTCATTCCAATCTTTATTTTTAAAAGCTTGCCTTATCTTCTTCTCTTCATCCGGAGTCAAATCATTTCCGTGATCTTCCATAATAATTTTATTAGAATCGGGTAATATTTTTGGAGGGATAAAAATATGTACTATTTCATTAGTGATAGCAAAGCAACGAAAAAAAAGTCAGTAATTTTTAAGGTCTGTTGAGCAGATCGCTCAATGCATCTCTCAATTCGGCAAATTGAAATTTAAATCCAGCCTTTTCAATCTTTTTTGAGGAAACTCGATTGCCCCCCAATATTGCTGCTGACAACTCTCCCAAAACTAACTTCAAAATCAAGCTTGGCGTGTTTGGAAGAAAATATGGCTTTCCCAGAATTTCTGACAATTTTTTAACAAACTCTTTATTGGTCACAGGATTTGGAGCCACTGCGTTGTACACGTTTTGTAATTCATGGTTTTCAATAGCATTTATGAATATATTGGACAGATCATTTATATGAATCCAGCTCATAAACTGCTTACCAGATCCAAAGGCAGAACCCAAACCTAATTTTGCCATTGGCAAAAGTTTATTTATCAATCCACCATTTTTATCCAGTACTAATCCCATTCTCAACTTTACTACCCTCAAGCCTAAATCAAAAAATTGATCAGCGACGGATTCCCAATCCTGAGTTAAAATGGCAAGAAAGTCATCACCCAAGGAATTTTGGTCTTCAATCTGTGGAAGTCCGGCGGTATCAATTCCATAAATACCTGTTGCAGAAGCTGAAATAAAAGTCTTGATATTGTGGTCATGGGATTTTAAGTATGATAATAAGAGGTTGGCACTTTCAATCCTGCTTGAGGTGAGTTCCTTTTTTCTTGAGTCAGACCATCTTTTATCAGCTATGCCGGCACCTGCAAGATGAATGATATGCGATACATTTTCAAATGCACCATCTTCTATGAACGCTTTGTTGATATCCCAATAAAATGTCCGGAATTTGGCTGTATCATTTTTATATCTACTTAAATGAACAACTTCGTATCCTCTCCTATGGAGTATTAAGGACAAATGGGAACCTACTAACCCTGAACCTCCGGTAATGAGTATTTTTGATTTCATACTTTAACAACAATTCTCTTCCGGTAAGTTCTGAAAATTAGGGATAACAACCTAGTGTGGTAATAATTAAAATCAACTCATTTTATCAACCTTTGAAAATTGGTCTTTTTTCAATATCGTAAACCATGGAAGAAATATCAATTTGAAACCATTGTTTAAACATTTTGT
>CAYREN010000226.1:0-5622 GCA_964423255.1 uncultured Roseivirgaceae bacterium
CAGTTTCTTGTCATAATCCAAAGAAATGCGCACACCATCTAAAGGGGAGTCATCTGCCTGCTTAAAATGTTTTTGTAGCTCTTCAATGGTTTCATTAGGTTTATCATAGCCATAGTTTTTATTGTCAAGTTTTCTGATTAACGATGAACCTTCGTACAAAACAGATATTGCTAAACTTGAGTTATTTTCATATTTGATTTTGTAATCAATATTAGCGGAATGAAATATCCCATATCTGTTGTCTGTATTGGGGTTATAAATCCAATCATTATCAACAGGAATACCACTGATAGGATTTTTATCCTCATCACCATAAAAAGTATTGTAAACGTAAAACGCAGATCTGCCCTCTGTTCTTTGCCCATAATTATATGCTGCTGAAAGTGTGGAATTTTCAGTTAGACTAAAATCTGCACCAATGTTGGCAGTGAAATTTTCATACCATTCAGGGCGTTCACCACTCGCCACCATATGATAGTAAGATCCGTTTTCCTGCAGAATTCTGGCATCACCGACCCTGTCGCCGTTTACATTTTTTTTATTATAATATAATCCACCATAGTAAGAAGACTTGTTCTTGACGTACACCCAATTCAATCCACCCCCATATCTGTAATCGTTCATTTTGTATCCACTTAATGGATCGCTGAGATGCCCCCAGGGTGCTCCGCCAATCAGGGCATTGGCAGAAATTGATAGCCCTTCCACACCGGTTCTTTTCGTAACGACATTGATAATTCCCCCTTTTCCCTGAGCATCATATTTTGCCGTAGGAACAGTAATAACTTCAATATTTTCTATGGCATCTGCCGACAATTGTGCGAGTAATACTGAAGGTTCCAGTTGCGTTGGCTTTCCGTTCAGATAAACCATAAAATCCGTGGTGCCTCTGACCGAAACATTGCCATCAGGACCAACAGAAACTGAAGGCAGTTTATTGAGTAAATCTACAGCAGTACCTCCTTTGGCCGTTTCAAAATCATTGGCATTGTATTTTCTTCGGTCAAGTTCCACTGAGACAGTATTTGCTAATCCTTTTATTTCTACACTTTCAAGTTTTATTGTTGAGGGCACAAGATTTAAAACCCCCAAAGCAAGATTTGAATTTAGCTGGGAAACAGCAATTGCACTTAATGTATCTGTATCATATCCCATAAATGATATGATCAGGTTGTAATTTCCATATGGGATTTTATTGAGTTTGAATCTCCCGCTTTCATCAGATACCACACCTTTTACGGTTTCAGAATAATCTTGCTGGTAAAGTGCTATAGATGCAAATGGCACTTCTTCGCTGCTTTGAGCATCAATTATTTCACCTGTTATTGTACCTTTCTGGGCAAATACGAGGTGAAGAAATGCAAATGAGAATAGACATGAAAGCTGGATTATTTTAATAATATTCATTTTGTAAAAATTCCTTAAAGCGGTTGACCCTTTATGTAAAATGATTGCAAATTTAACCCGAAAAATTCAATTTATTCTTTGTAATATAAAAACTTCCATTCTCCTTTCGATAGGTGCTAATTTTTCCTGTTCTCAGCTGAAGTCGGAGAAAAATTTTTGATGTTATAAAATTCTATTTATAACGTTGAGATTGTTTTTTGTGATTTGAAATAGTTTGTCTTGCTGTTGGATAATTCTTTCCTCAGCAGTTGTTTTGTCGATATTCATCATCGCAGTAAATTTTTCTAAAATAATATCGGCCAGTCCGGATGGATTATGGTGCACATCGATATACCAGTCCATAGCGTCAATGTCTTCTAAAAAATAGGCCAGTTTTTCGTGCGTTCCCAGTGAGATAATTTTTGTGTTTACACCAAAGGGAATCATTTGAGCATGACCACGCATGCCCATCATCAGTTCTATATTATTATAAAAGTTGTAAACCTTATTCGGTAACGCATATTGCAAATTGACCGTTTTGAATTTTACATTTCTTTTTTCCAATGATATTTCAAATTTGCGATCATTTTCTAAATGACAGACATTATAAATCTCATAGCCTTGGGTTTTTATGGTATTCAAAGCCAATGCGATTTGATCAAGGATCAAATAAATATTATTGCCAAAGCGTCTTTCATATCTATCGAAAGCGATGTTGATACCTATTTTTTTACTTTCCCTCTTTACTGGTAAATCTGGATATAATTTTCTGATGATAGTTGTAGGGCACGGTTGATGGTGTATCTTTTCATGCAAATACTCCGGCAATAATTCCTTCACTTTTCTTATGCTTCCATGATTGCGCAGACTAAAAAAATCAGCTCGCTTTACAAGTTCTTCCAAATTTTTAATGAAAAGCGTGGAATTATCCTGGCCTTTGAAATAGTTGTACCCAATGGCGAAGACTATTACCGGGACTTTTATTTTTTGCCAATAGTCGGGATCAATGGCCCACTGCCAACCACTGACACTATTTGGGTTGGAATCGGGAAGCAATACACCCCCGCCCCCAATAATCAGACTTGAGGTTTTATTTATCTGGCGAATTACTGGTTCAGTTACAGGATCGGTTAATTTTATCAGATTCCAGCTGGTTTTTACATTTTGATTAATGGTCTTTCTCACACATTTTGACAGTACCGTATCTCCGGCATTTTCCCAGCTACTGTAATAACTGACATGGCTCGCTTTTTTTGAGGAAGTCCCCGATTCCTTTCTGAGGTATAAAATATTCTTAACAGCAAATACTGAAAAGGCGATCAATTCAGTGAAGGAGCGGTTGTTTTTTGACAACAAGTATTGTAAAAATAACGGTTTGAATTTCGTGCCTTTGATAGAAAGTGGAAGATTGGGAAAATGCTTATTGATACTAAATGTTCTTTTGTATTTGTTATAAAATTTCCTAAAGTCGGCAGGAAGAAATGTATTGTTTTCTGATTTTACAGCTACAGCAAATAGAGCACTGCCGGTAAAATTGACCTCCTGAACTTCAAATCCATTTTTCGCCAAAAGCGAATACATGCTGGACAAAGTAAAATACTGAAGGTGCGGTTCCCAGATGGTTTGTTTCACATCTCCAAAGCAATGTAAATCCCAGGAGGGGCATTCTATGAGTATTTTTCCATTGTTATTCAGAAGTGCATGTGCTTTTTTTACATACGCTTCCGGATCCGGTACGTGCTCAATTACATGAAAGGAGTATATAAAATCGTACTTTTTATTTGGATGGAAATTTTCAAATAATATAGCTTCCTGAGATAGACTATATTGAGCTTTGGAAAATGCAGCATATTCGGCATCCGGCTCAATACCTTCGGCATTTACTCCATCTAATTTCAATAAATGAACAAAAGATCCAATAGAGCTGCCGACTTCCAAAGATGAGTCGATACCATTAAAATATTTTTTATAGAAATGAAAACGTCTTATTGCCTTTTTGTCCAGTGATTTTATTTTTTGCGATGTGGGTAGACTGGAATTATTTCTGGCAGTTTTGGAAAACTCACCGGTAGAATAAATGTCATAATCTTCCTGTTCTTGTTGAAATCCATGGCCGCATTTGCTGCAGAAATATATGTCTAATGACACATTTGTTCTGGATAATAAATTTCTTTTTGCAATGGATTTTTCATTGCATGCCGGACAAATACTATTCATAATTAGTATTCAATGTGGTTATCAACCAATTCTCTAATGACACCCTCACCTCCCGGGGTGTTGAGAATGATAATTCCCGGAATGCTTTTGATCTCCGGCCTTGCAGTGGCAGGACAGGCTGCGACGCCTACATGACTCAATATTTCCAGGTCGTTAATATCATCCCCAATATATGCCACGTCTTCAGGAATAATATTTTCGCTTTCACAAATCGTCTTCAATATTTCCAATTTGTTTTTTATACCCTGATAGGTAAAATCCATTTTTAGCTTCTTTGCCCTTCTGGCGTTTAGCAACCTTTCTTCCCTAGTGATCATACCTATCTTGATGCCATTATCTTTCAATATTGAAAATGCCATGCCATCATAAGCACTGAATTTTTTGATCTCATCACCATTTTCAGTATAGTACATTCCTGCATCTGTCAAAACTCCATCAACATCAGTCAGCAATATTTTAATCTTTTGTTTAGTTTTATCCTCAAGCAGGTTTTTGATGAATATTTTTTCTGCAACCAACCAATCTTCTATTTCATCAATTTCGGTAAACGAATATTCGGGCATCTCATGAATGCCGATATTACCGCTAAGCCTGTTTTTATCTGTTAATATATTTTTTATGGTATTGATATAAAAAGCTCCATTTTCTACCAATGCTCCAACAAATGATTGCCTCAAAGGACGGTTTTTATAATTATAATTGATTGGGGTCCCGTTTTCATTCCAAAAAAATCTTTTAATTCTGCAACAAGACAAAAGGCTGTCAAATCCCGATTTACGTATGCTGGTAAGCGCAGAGGAAAAGTCACTTGCTGTCACAAATGGGTTGGTTGCCTGAACGAGTAAAAAATTGGTGGTAGGAGAGAAGTTATTTTTTGATATAAACTCCAGCATAACAGATTCTGTGCCCGAAGTACCCGTAGCATTTTCAGCGTCCCTACGATATATTTCTACCTTGGAAAATTGGAATGTCTGTACAACATCCTCAATTTTATCACAATCGGTAGCCACATAAATTTTGTCAATTTCCTCACAATCTTGCAGAGCTTTCAAACACCAATACACCAAAGGTTTTCCACAAAATAATTTTATGTTCTTGAGTTTTATAGCATCACTACCACAACGAACAGGGATAAAGGCAATATTCATTTTTTATATTTTAGTTTTTCTCGTTGCTCGATTTCTACTTCCAGCAAATCAGTGGCTTTATAATTAAGCGACTTATATGTGGCATTAATATCTCTTACCAGTTTGCCGAGTCCTGTTGGTTCCAGGGAAGCAGCATGGTCTGTACCTTTCCAGGTTCGATCTTTGGTAAAATGTCTTTCTATCCATGTGGCACCCAAGGTATAGGCGGCGACATCAACAGCTATACCAAGATGATGTCCCGAAAAGCCAATATCCAACACCCTGTGTTTATATTGATCATTAAGCCTTACTATTTCCAAGAGACAAACATCATCAAAAGCCACGGGATATCCAGAAGTACATGAGTAAATTACAAGCCTGTCTCTGGCGGAATTGGTATGTTCAAAAAAATCGACAATAACTTTTTCTTCCTCTTTTGTGGTCATGCCAAATGATATATGCACTGCCCCGGAATAATTATCTCTCAACTCCTCCAGTAACCCAAAATGATTGTTGCACGCTGATGGGACTTTGATAAAATCAGGATTTAAACTCACAATTTCTTTTGCAGAACTCACATCCCAAACCGAAGTACAATACTTTATGCTGGTTTTATCACAATGGTTTTTTAGTTCTTTATGTTGCTCGAGGGTAAATTCTAATTTCTCCCGATGTCCGCCATAAGTATCGGCATAGGCATGCATTTGATTTGGATGTGGAGCATCGTACATTTCTTTGGTCAGCAGCTCTTTTGGATTTCTTTTCTGGAATTTGGCATAGCTCGCCTTGCAAAACTTAGCAAGATCAATGAGCTCTTTGGCGATATCGATATCACCTTTGTGATTGCAGCCAATTTCGGCCACACAAATGGGTTGCTCGTAATTCAACTTAT
>CAYREN010000226.1:5722-7978 GCA_964423255.1 uncultured Roseivirgaceae bacterium
TTGGCATATGCTTCTATTTCAAAGTAACTGTTAAATGCCGTCATAAACTTATGTAATAATTCCGGTAAAGTCCTTTTGCCCTTTCCTCTTTTATCAAGTGGTTGGCCCTTGGAGTTTTTATAATCATAAAAGTGTTTTTGATTGATCAACACTTCGTTGGACTCGGTGACAGATATTTCTGAAAGCCATGAATGATCGGCGCCCAATATATTTATCGTTTTGAAGCCAAATGACAATGACAACATCATGGACGGGATCATCACATTGTGTGGTCTCGGCATACCCAGATTATGCCTAAAACCCCAGAAGGTAAACCATTGCCAACCTTCAATGGGGGTATTGTTATAATAATGAATATTGATATTATGGTTGCCCGACAACTGATTTTGCCAACGCTGGTGTTTTTTAGCTTCTATCGGAATAAAAAATAATATGGGCCAAGTGGTCTTTTTACTCATGACATCAAAAAGTTCCTTGCTTTGGGAAACATATTTTTCTTCAATATCGTCAAGCCAAAGATCTGGAGCGCCGGTTATATAAATAGCGGGTTGCAGCTTTTTATATAAATCTGTTTTAGGAAAATGATTGACACATATCAATTCTTTATTGGTTAGAAATTCAGGGTATTTTGTAAGATCGGAAGTCAATGAAGGACCATTACCCAAAATCAATATTTCGTCATATTTTAATTTACACGGTATGGAAATATTAAATTTAGAAAGCAAGACAATCCTTAAAATAGACTCAAAGGTTTGACCCAGTTTTTGTAAAAATGCCTTTATGCTCAACATTATGATTTTGGAGATATTAATGAACTAATTACCCAATAGCGAAATCTGATTAGCATTACCGCTTTTGATGGTTTAGCTTTGAACAAATATCCAATGGCCAACAACAAGGTAGCTGCAATTTTAATTATTTCGCTAATCAATTTAATAAAAACTTCATTCAGCCCATTTTTACTAATGCGTTTTCTTTCACTCGAACCTACACCAATTGCCAGCCCCCTGATATAAGATTTTTCTACTCGATAAGGTGGAATGATATGTACGACAGCCACTGTAGGTACATAATATATTTTCTCACCTTTCTTTTTTAATCGAATAAAAATCTCTTTTTCATCGCCACCTTCAAGCTCTTCACCTCGCCGACCCAAATTCACATCAAAGTTGCCATATCGATCAAATATAGTTTTTCTAAAGGCCATATTTGCACCTATAGGGAAACTCCAACCTTTAAATATTTTTTCCTTGTCACCCTTGTCCAGTGCAGCCACAAGAGGGAGTAAATACCGCGACATCCATGGTGGTTCTGAAATTTCGTATGATGGGATGATGCGCCCGCCAATAGCAGCCACATCGGATCGTCTGTCAAAAAAATCAATGATCGAATTGCAATATTCAGGATTGACAAATGCGTCATCATCAATAAATGAAAGCAATGTTCCTGTTGATTCCAGAATTCCACGGTTGCGGGCAAAAGTGTGGCCTTGGTTTTTTTCTACAAAATACCGAAAGGAAACCTCGGGATATTTTTCAATAGTGTTTAAAATGATTTTTTCAGTATTGTCAGTACTGTTGTTATTGATCAGTACTACTTCAAAATTGTCATTGTCAATAGATTGTTGGGTAAAATGTTCGAGACATTTTCCAATATATTTTTCCCTGTTGTAAGTACAAACTATTACAGAAAGTATGGGTAGTCGCATTTACTATTGCTTCTGGAAATAAAACTTTCTTGTGAGCATAAATACCATCATGCCCAAAAGAATTACTGAGCAAATCCACATAATAGTATTCCCAACAAAAAATGATTTGGGTGCAAAGCGGAATTCAATTTTGTGATTCCCCGCTGGAATTTCCAGTGCCCTCAGTATATAATTTGCCCTGAGGATTTCAGCGTCTTTTCCATCAATTGTTGCTTTCCAACCTTTGGGATAGTAGATCTCAGAAAAAACTGCCAGGCTAGCTTTTGCTGCATTTGATTCATAAACCAACTGGTTTGGCTGATAGTCAGTTAGCTTTATTTGAGCAAGCGAGTCAGGCGTTATTGGATTTATATTGAATTTACTTTTGTCTATCACTGCCGTGGTATGCAAATTGACATTGCCAATTTCTTCGATTTCTTCATCTGGAGAATTTACAGGTTTTATATTATCAACTATCCATGCAGCACCATGAGCATAGGGGTTTGGAACGACGCCATTGGCCTGGTATCCGGCCATCAAATATTTTGTATTGAGCATACTAATCACAC
>CAYREN010000227.1:0-7929 GCA_964423255.1 uncultured Roseivirgaceae bacterium
TCTCTAAAAGTAACTTTCTTATTAATCAATGCATCGATATCATACCTGTACTCATCTTTTAGTCGCAACTGTATAGGATACTCATCTTCGCCTTCCTTATACTTTGATATTTCTAAGCCAAAAAGTGCTGTTCTCAGTTCGGTGGCAATCGAGTACGTCGAGAGGCCAAATCGTCTTGCTTTGTCGCGATCTATATTGACGAGGAGTTCGGGTTTCCCTGTTTCCAAATCAGATTTCAGCTCCTGGATTCCAGTGATATTTTCATCGTTGATGACATTTATCAACTTTTCTGATATCCTTATCAGGCGTTCATAATTTTCTCCACTCACTTCGATGTTAATCGGTTTGCCGACCGGTGGACCCATAAGGTCTTTATCAATGGTAATCTGCACACCTGGATATTTTGTGAGTCCTTGCCTTATTTCTTCCATCACCTCCTTGGTATTTACCCCATTTCTAAATTCATATTCTACAAAAGAAATAGTGATCAAAGATTTATTTGGAGTTTCTTGCTGACCAGACATTTGATTGGGGTCGCTGGCTCCTTCACCAACCTGGGCCATGAAAGATTCTACAGCATGCTCATAAGGCTTTAACAGGGTAAATATTTCATCTTCAATTTTCTCAGTAAAAGAATTTGTTTCTTCAATGTCTATCCCAATAGGTTTTTCTATAAAAATGTTGATGTAATTTGGTTCATTTTCTGGGAATAATGCAACCTTTGGCTGACTGGCACCAAACCACATTATAGATATTACTAGCAGTGCAAAAGTGCCAATCAGAAAGAAATAGGGTCTTTTTCCTGTAAGAGCATATCTGATCACAAGAGAATATCCATTTTCTAAAAACGGTAAAAACCTATTTTGAAACCAATGTACAGCTGGTGTTAAGATGTAAACATTAAATGGCATGCCAATCGCAATTAGCATCAAAATATTAGCCATGGTGTTTTGCCTCATCACATAAAAAGCAGTGCTCACTAAAACAAGTACAGTTGTAACTATAAAAAGTTTAGTCCGTTTTATTTTAGCTTCTTCAATCTTCATAAACAAGGACGTCAACACTGGATTGATCACCAAAGCCACAAATAATGATGACGAAAGCACGATGATAAGAGTAATAGGCAGATATTTCATAAATGCGCCCATCAAACCACCCCAAAAAGCCAGTGGAAGAAAAGCAGCTAATGTAGTTGCAGTTGAAGATATGATTGGAAGAGCAACCTCTCCTACTCCTTCTTTGGCTGCTCTAATCGGACTATAACCGTTCTGCATCATCCTGTAAATATTTTCTACCACCACGATGCCATTGTCCACCAACATGCCTAACGCCAATATTAATCCAAAAAGCACCATCATATTTGCCGAATACCCAATGGCTGTCAATATTATAAATGCAATGAACATAGACAATGGAATGGCAATGCCTACAAAGAGAGCATTTCGCAAACCCATAAAAAACATCAACACAAGTGTCACAAGAATAACCCCGGTAATGATGCTATTTTCGAGGTTGTTTACCATACTTCGTGTTATCTTCGATTGGTCATTTGTGATGGTAATATCAAGCCCTTCAGGAAACTTCTCTAATTTTGCTAGGGCAATAATATCCTTGATCTTTTGCGATGTGATAAGTAGGTTTTCACCACTTCTTTTTACTACATCAACAGTAACTACAGGATGCCTGTTTGATCTTGCATAACTTTTACGATCCTCATAAGAATCTGTTACTGTAGCCACATCTCTTACGTAAACAATCCTAAAATCTTCATCTTTTACGATTACATTTTTTATTTCATCGACAGTTTTGAATTCCCCATCTACCCTGAGACTTCTTCTGAATTCGTTGGCGAGAATATTTCCTCCGGATAAGGTGACATTTTCTGATGATATGGCATCATTTATATCCTTAAAGCTCACTTCCACCATCTCCATTTTATGGATATCTGCATCTACTCTTATCTCTCTGTCAAGAGAGCCTTTTATTTCGCACTTAGATACTTCACTTAATTTTTCAATCTCATCTTCCAGATATTCAGCATAAGTTTTTAGCTCGTTAATGCTATAATCTCCAGATATGTTAATGTACATAATAGGGAATTCTGAGAAATTGATATCCATCACATTCGGATCATTATCCAAATCAGTAGGCAATTCACTCTTAGCTTTGTCAACAGCATCTTTTACATCTTGCTTAGCTTTTGAGACATCTTCATCAGGATTAAACTCAACTATGATGGTGGAATAATCCTGAACAGAAGTCGAAGTGATATCCTTAATTCCCGCAATAGATTTTAGCTCTTTTTCAATTGGTCTTGTGATGAGATTTTCAATATCTATTGGGGAATTGCCAGGATAAGGTGTTCCCACATAAATAGTAGGTATGACAATTTCCGGAAAGCTCTCTTTTGGTATGGTATTATAGGAATAAAGACCCATTACAATAATAATCAATGTGAGTATGATGACACTCGTACTATTATTAATGGATATAGAGCTTGGCCCGAACTCTTTTACAATTTTATCTTTTATATGTTTATTTTCCATGAATGTGGTTAATACTGATATCCTATAATATATTTTCTACTACTTCAATTTTACCCCCATCTGCCACATCCCTGAAACCTTCATTAATAAGAGATTCTTCCCCTACAAGACCGTTTGTAATTAACGTTTTATTTTTATAAGTGATTCCCCTGTCAATCTTAATTTTGTTTGCTATTAGTTCTTCTCCATCTTTTTTTGTTATAAATACAAAGTCTCCTTTATTGTCTTTCTGAATAAGTTTTGTTGGGATTACCACAGCTTCTATTTTTTCAAAATCTTTGAGTTTTACTATTGCCAGCAGATTGGGTTTAATAGTAAAACTTGTTTTGGGTAAAAGTGCTTCAATAGAAAATGTTCTGTTCATTTCATCAATTACTTGGCCTATAGAACTAATCTTGGATTCAATAGATTTATTAATAGAAGGAAAATGAATGATTACTTTACTTCCTTTTTTGAATTTACCTATGTGCGCTTCGCTAAGATCAGCCTTTATGTACATATCCTTATGGTTGACAATCCTCACTAGTGGAGACCCCATCTGTGCCATTTCCCCTTCTTTTACCACAACATGTTCAATAGTACCAGCAAATGGAGCTCTGATCTGAGATTTAGAAATTTGAGTCTTTATGTTGGCGATTTGATTTTCGATTGATTCTTTTTTATTTTTTGCTTCAAGATATTGAATCTCTGTACCTATGTTTCTATCCCACAAATTTGCCTGCTTTTCAAACATGATTTTTGCCAGGGTCAATTCAGTTTCCAATTGGTCAAAACTTCTTTGATATAGCTCAACATCCATACTCATTATGAGTTGCCTTTTTTTGACATCATCGCCTTCTTTAACATATATCCTTTTGATATTACCCATATTTTCAGAACTGATTAAAACATTTTTTCTGGATTTTACTGCGCCACTTACTTCTATGAAATGTTGAAATGTATCTCTTTCTACAATTGAAGTTGTAACCAGGGTTGCCTTTCGGTGTTTTTTTGCAAAATCTGGATCCATGGATGAAATCTCTTTTTCAAGTTCAGCTATAACATTTCTCACTTCATGAAGCTGAGTTTTTTTAGACTTCAACTCTTCCTTTTTAGCCTGAAGAGGATCTTTTTGCTCGCAAGAATAGATGGCGGCCCCTAAAATTGTTATGATTAATATTGCTCTGATTTTCATTGTATATTAAGTTTTCTGGTTAGTCTATTTTTAGTATTCCAAGTGCTTTTTGATAATCTACATGTGCTATCATAGCATCGTACAAAGCATTGAAATAATTGCTTTGCGCCAGTTTAAAAGCATTGTCGGCGTCGATTACTTCTAGGTTGGAGCCAACTCCCTCCTGATATTTTATTTTTGTTTGATTATAAACAGATTCTGCCAATGTTGAATTTTCCTTTTGATTTCTAACTAAATCGAGATTCATGATTAAGGTTTTACGCATTTGATTTACCTCCATTTGAATAGAATTTTCAAGCATTTGCCTTTGGTAATCAAGTTGTTGGATCTTTATTTTATTTTGCTGAACCTTTTTTGCTTTATACAAGCCGTCAAATATTGGCAGATTAAGGGATATACCAGCTAATTGATAATCTGTCCATACTTTATCGTTTCCAAATTCACCCAATTTTGAAAATTCAGCAACTCCTGCATTCAAACCCCAGGAAGCAACCAAATCTATCTTTGGCAAATATTGGACTTTATTATTTTTCATCTCTAATTCTGCTAGTTGTTGATTGGTTTCAAGCAATGAATATTCTATTCTATTTTGATAACTATAATTCATTTTCAATTCTTCTTCGACATTAAAGTCGAGATCGGAGAGTTTATCTGCTATTTCAATGTTTGAAGCTACTGGCATTCCCATTTGAAATTTCAACAATTCCTTGCTTATTTCTACGGCTCTTTCAGAGTTTGATTTTTGAGTTTTAATATTATTATACTCAACTTTTATTCTGTTGAGTTCAAGCAACTCTACAAATCCATTTTCTTGCATAATGGTCGTTTCTTGAACAAGCGAATCAAGTCTTTGGAAATTGGAAACAACAGTTTCGTGCAACATTTGATTTACAAGCACGGAATAATAAGCCTTCGTGACAGCTTCTGCCACATCTATTTTTGATTTTATATGACCTTTTTTGGACAACTCCTGGTAGGTTTTTGATGCCTTAATCCCAACAAAATAAGAGCCATTGAAAATCATTTGGCTCAAATTTATTCCCATAGCTCCGTCATATGGAGTACCAAATTGCAATTCTATTAACTCCCCTTCAGGTAATGTCGGATCAAATTGACTACCATCAAAAAATGTACTCCTAAGAATAAAGTTTTTATTGAATGTTGCTGAGGCATCTATTTGTGGCAATCCCTCAGATAAAAATTCGCCAGTTTTAGCTTTAGAGGCATCAATTTCCAAGTTTGCAATTATAATATTTTGGTTATGCTCAAAAGCAAAATGCAAACATTCCTGTAAGGTGAATCTGCCTTCTGAGTTGTCCTGTCCCATTGAAATTGATGCAATTGAAATCAGAAAAAGCAGTATAGTTGGTTTAAGTTTTTTCATTTAGATAGACTTTTGCTTATATGACTCTAGTAGATTATGTCCTTTTTTCGATAAAATTCCATGCGTAAAATGATCGAATATTTGCTCGTTGATATCACCGATTGAAAATTTGTCTTCAGGAAAATACCCTTTATTGAAGGTAAGTTCTATTTCTCCAATTCTTAAGTAGGCAAGAATTTCTGGATTGATATCACTTCTATATAAACCTTCTGCAATACCAAGTTTTAGATTGTTCATCACAGAATTGAAAATAACTTCTTGTTTATGTCTTTTGTAATTTTCCCAGGCTCGTTTGTAATACTTTTTTAAATCAAACAAAATACTTCTATTGGTATTTCTCATCCTTTCCTGAAGACATTTCGAAAGATTGTATAGATGCTCTACTGCATTGCTATTTCCTTTTTCCATTTCTTCCATATCCCGTTTTTCATTTTCAAAATACATGGAAGTGGTAAGATATATGATCTCTTCTTTATCCTTGAAATGCAAATAGATTGTCTTTTTGGATATTCCTAAGTGTTTTGCGATGTCATCCATTGTCACACTTTTTACACCGTATCTCATAAAAAGTTCAATGGATTCTGAAATTATTTTATCTTTTAAAATATTTTTTTTCATCGCGGCTGCAAAACTAAGGAAACTTTAATATTATTTTTAGTTTCCCAATCTTTTTATAAACTGAATTCAATTAAAAAGGTTATAGATTTTAAATTTAGTTTGAAATAATATGGTGCAATGGTAGATTGCATTTATAAACGGTTCAATAAAGCTTTGAAAGAATATCATTCCATTGAAAATAAAAGTTTGAAAATAACTTTGAACAACGCAATATTTAACTGCCATGTATTGGGAAATGGACCTGAAATTATCATAGCTTTTCATGGAGTTGGGCAAGACGGAGAAGCCTTTTTGCCAGTTGTATTAAATAATCCTAAGTACACATTGTATTCATTTGATTTACCATTTCATGGCGAAACCATTATTCCTATTAATTCAAAATGTATTTCACGATTGCAGGTAGTTGAACTAATCAGTAAATTAATAAAAATCACTAAAATCAAAAGCTTTTCAATACTAGGATTTAGTATTGGAGCCAAATTTGTATTTCCAATTTTGGATAAGTACAGTCATTTAATCTCAAATGTATGGTTGCTTGCCCCTGATGGGATTTATATAAATTATTGGTATCGTTTGGCAACGGGAACTCTGCTATCTAGGAATATATTTAGAATGGCATTGAAATATCCACTTATGGTAGAAAAAATGGGTGAGGTACTTAATTCTTTAAGTCTGATTGATAAAAGGACATTATTATTTTTCAGAAAGTCTATCAATACAGAAAAGAAACGATTGAGACTTTACTATACCTGGAGCAACCTTAGAAAATTAATTGTTATTCCAAATGATCTTATAAAATCAATTGATGAGTCAAATCTTGTAATTTCAATTTTTCTTGGCGAATATGATGAAATTATATCAAAGTCTAAGATTGAACATTTTATGAAAGGAATCTCTGGATATAAGGTAATTATGTTGTTATGCGAACACCATGATCTTATAAAATGCTTTGCAAATAATCCTAGTTTGAATATTTCGGGAGATACGATCGAAAAAGTATAAATGAAAAGTTTAAATAAATCTCGAATTACTCTCCTCTTTTTGTTTTTGTAATTCTTCTTTAGCCTTTCGCTTGGCTTCTATTTTGTCAAGGTAAGTATTGAGATCTTCCTTTTTCTCGTTTGTCCAATCCATCAAATCAGATGCTTCTGCGTGGTTCATCTCTATTTTGTCTTTGGCATGTCTTAAATTAATTCCTTCTATCCATTCCAAATGAACTTCGCCATTAATTCTGTAAGAGATATAAAATTTGTGAAGTTGCCTGTCTAGCATTTAAATTATTGAAAAAATAAGATTAGACTGTAGTTTCATATTAAGTATGGTAAATATATAATGTTGACTCAATTTTTTGTCACTTTATTATATATTTATTTATCCACATTTCATCAACATTATATTGTGTTTTAGATTATTCTAATATGAGTATTATATACAGACTACTACTAATTATATTGTATTTAGTAACAATATCAGCATATAGCACCGCCCAGGAGTTAGAAAAATTATATTATTCAAATGAATCCATTAGGGCAGAGGGTTTGGAGAAAAATGGTAATAAAACAGGAAAATGGAAATTTTACTATCCGTCTGGAGAATTGAGTTCAGAAGAATATTATAATGAAGATTTGTTGGACGGAATTATCAAGTATTATAATGATATGGGAAATCTAATTGCTATGGAAAATTGGGTAAATGGAATTCAGCATGACAGTTCTATATATTTTAACAAAAAGGGCCAAATAATAAAAAGAGGCATTTTTAAAAACGGATTGTATGACGGTAAATGGCTGTTTTATTTTGATAATGGTCAATTGAAGAGAGTTGGATTTTATATAGATGGATTGCCAAATGGGGACTGGGAATTTTATAATAATCAACAATTCTTAATTCAGAAAGGAGTTTTTAAAAATGGATTTGAAGAAGGAGAATGGAAATTTTATGGTGAAGACGGCCAATTAGAATTTTATGGAAATTTTCACAAAGGAGAAAAAACTGGAAAGTGGTTTAAATTAAATAGGAAAGGAAAATCAAAGCCATATAAATATTGACATGATTTTGAATAAGAGAATATGCGTTTACTTTTCTGAGCAACCGGATTTATTATATTAGATCCAATGTACTATCTGAATTGATAACTACTGAGCCAGTACAATATATCCGTATTGCAAAGCACACTTTCTCACTTGATATTTTCATTCTTTATAATA
>CAYREN010000228.1:0-7906 GCA_964423255.1 uncultured Roseivirgaceae bacterium
TGGGGAAAGGAATTTTCCGAACCATTGTGCATATGCAAGCCTGAAGCGATGCAATTTGTCCATGATATATGGGACGAAGTGATTGATCTTTTTCCATATAATACCGTCCATATTGGTGCTGATGAGGTCGAAAAAAGTTTTTGGGAACAAAGTGATTCATGTAAAAAATTCATGGCGGATCACTCTTTAAATAATGCAAATGAGTTGCAATCTTACTTCGTTGACAAAATGGACGATTACCTTTCTTCTAAAGGAAAGAAGATGATGGCATGGGATGATATCTTTGTGAACAATAATGATAATATTGTGAACACTGTTAACCCCAATATTGTTGTTATGTATTGGCGTGATTACAAACCGGAATCTGCTGCTTATGCTGCCCAAAACGGAAACCCAATAATCTTAGCACCCTGGTCATGGTTTTATCTCAGCTCGGAACCAACCGACGAGAGTCTTAAAAAACTATATGATTATGACCAAAAATCTGAACTAAGCTCCGCAGTAATGAGTAAAGTAATCGGATATCAGGCTTGTGTCTGGACAGAAGAGATTCCCTCAGCGGCTGTATTTGAAAAATATATCTTTCCCCGGTTTCAGGCATATGCGGAGGTTGCCTGGACAAACACAAGGGCATGGCAATCATTTATTAGAAGAATGGATGTTCATCTGGCATATTTGAGAAGAAACGGTATAAAATATACAAAATCAAAATATTTTCAATAATTTTCTTTTACTAACTTTTAAAATTTCTTATTATGAAAAGAATTTTTACAACAATCACAATTTTGTTAATAGCTACTTTTGCATCTTTTGCTCAGGTATCTGTTACCTTTCACCTTGACATGAAAGGATCGAATTTCAATCCTTCCACAACTGACGTTTACATCTCCGGAGATGCTGCCGGAATTGACTGGGCAACGCCTGGCTCTATTCCCGAACTCCAATTGACAGATACTACAAACGATTCCATTTACTCTGTTGTCCTTCCAAGTGTTGATTCCGGTTATTATTACATAGATTATTACCAGACTGCCAAAGGTGTGGCAGAATGGGGGGCCGAGTGGCCAACACCTTTGGGGCATGACAGAATGCTTTATGTCGATGGCAAGAATAACGTTGTCATAAACGATAAATGGGGCGAGATTTTGACGGTTACCCTCAATGTGGACATGAATCAGGTAACAAGTTTTGATTCAACAACGCAAGATGTGTACGTTGCCGGAAATATCTACCCAATGAGTTGGGAACAACCGGGTACCGATACAAAATTCCAGCTCAAAGACCCCAATCATGATGGTGTTTACTCCATTGCGTTTGATTCAATCTCCGGTGCTGATTTTTTTTATAAATATTATATAGTCTCGGCATCAAATGTTGCAGACACTATTCCGGAATGGACAAATAGCCAACAAGGATGGAGGCTGTTGAGAGTATCTTCCAGCAATACTCAAATAAATGATACTTTCGGCCAGGTAACTACCGGCATTAAAAATATTCAATTTAAACATATACGAATTTATCCCAACCCTTCCACCGGCCGGTTCACGTTACATACGGACCGGGATTATAAGGCAAAGGTAATGAACATGCTGGGGCAGACAATTCTATCCAAACAAATATTTAAAGGAAACAACACATTCAACCTAACAAATAATCCGAATGGAATTTATTTTGTGAGAATACAATCAGGTACTCATGCAAAAATATTTAAAGTCATTGTCCGATAGCACCACTAAAGTTAGCAAACCCGTGTGCAGCACACGGGTTTGCTAATTTATTACACGAAAAAACTTTGAGAATAAGGCCCTTTCAGAATTATTTTAACCTTATCGCTGACCCCTTCAATATGAAATCAACCGGTTTTATGACTGTCTTTTTCTCCGTTTCCGGATTCTGAATTTGTTCTAACAGCATTTCTGCTGCCTCATAGCCCATCTCGTAGCCCGGCAGCTTTAGCAAAGATAAATTATCGGTTAGTCCGGGGTACTCTTCGGCCCCGATGGCTACCAGCAGTAAATCTTCCGGAATTTTAATTTTCATTTTCTCAGCAATCCTGGATACCTCCACTGCCGAAAGAACATCTTTTACCAGCAGAGATTGTGGCTTCTCCTGACGATGGAGTATGGTAGTCACCTTATTGACAAAAGATTCTCCATTGCGGTCAACATATTCCACCATCGGGAAGATTTTGTTACCGTCCAGCATTTCCAATGCCATCTGAAAAGAGGAGACCAGCTGAAAATCTTCCGGCTTGTTCTCATCCTCCAACAGCAAAGAAATATTCTTAACACCAAGTGTTTTCAGGTACTTAGCAATTTTAAAAACGCCCTGAAACATATCAGGCAACACCGAATTAATACCAGTATCAATGTCCGGTTCAAAAACCGTTACCAACGGTATAGCATCACCTTGGATAGTTGAATAATAATCTCCCGGGATATTTCTGTTGGAGATAAGATGGATGATTCCGCTAACACCATATTTTCTGTACGTTTTAAAAAAGGCATTTACACGTTTATCATCCCCGTGCGTATCAACTACAAAAGTTTGATAATTATTTTCATACAGAAAATCTGTAATTCCGGAAACAATTTCACGGTATAAGCTATTTTCGAGAGAAGGAACTAACACGACAACAACTTCGACCTTTTCGGGATTCATCAATTCGGGCATACCGGGATGGTATCCCAGGCGTGAAGCTACCTGCTTCACTTTTCCCTTTGTTTTTTTGCTAATACGTGGATGGTCATTCAGCGCCCTTGATACTGTCGATGCCGAAATCTTTAGTTCCTTTGCAATGTCTTGAATACCAATTTTTTCCTTTTTCTTTCCAACTTTCAATATAAGTCCTCCGAATTCATTTTTTTGCAAATTTAATCAAATCTTGTAACAGAAAAAATTGAGTAGCAGAAATATATCGGCCACCAAACGAATTTACAATATCTACTTTAAACTGTGGGGTAATATTCCGGTTCTTTGACGCAGAATTAATAATGATCACAAAGTAAACTCATTATAATACCTATTTGGATTGCTTTGGGTAGTTTATTTGTAAGATACTGTTAATCAAGCATATTTACCCCATCGCCTTCTATATTTAGCTTAACGAAGATTAAAAGTACAAGCCTGTTTAGGAAAATGGATGCTTTCAGCTTATTTATTGACCATCGTTTAATGCACTCTATCTTCAACCTATTTCTAATATTTTTATGCAAATGAAAAAACTTTTCTAAAATTTTTATTAAAGTAATATATTTTAAACCAAATTTTATGTATATTTGCCTTTTCAAATTAAGAATATGTCATTATTTCAGGCAGACAGTTTCCTTGAACAACTCACAAGGGTTGAGTTGAAGAAGCATTTTCAGAAGAAGAAAATTGTGAGGGCTTTGTATTTACAGGGGCCAAGGACTCTATCTGAGATAATGAAAGGTCTGGATATAAGTACCCCGACGCTTCAAAACCTAATTGATGAATTAATAAAAGAAGAAATTATCCACCTATTGGGTTCAGGCTCTTCCAAAGGAGGACGTCGCCCTAATTTATATGGCCTACAGGAAAACGCCCTTTATGTATTATCCATTAATATAGGTAATTATATAACGCGTTTGGCACTGTTTGACAGTACCAATAAAAAAGCTACGCGCATCAAAGAACTTCCCTTGGAGCTAAAAAATGATTTTTCTATTGTAAACCGCATCTACGAATTTGCCCGGGACATGATAAAAGAATCAGGCGTGGACGAAAGTCGTATTATCGGTATAGGTATAGACATGCCAGGCTTAGTTGAATCGGAGAAAGGAATTAACCATTCTATTTTACATTTTGACAAACCTTTACGTGACCTTTTTGCAGAAAAGTTTCACAAACCGGTAGTTATTGAAAATGATACCCAGTCAAAGGCTCTAGCAGAATTTCGTTTCGGAAAAGCAATTGGCAAACAGCATGTTCTTGTCCTTCACCTCGGTTGGGGAATTGGAATGGGAATGATTCTCAACGGGAAACCTTATCATGGTGCACGTGGTTTTTCGGGTGAATTTGCTCATATACCCATGTCTGACGAAAGAGGCTACTTGTGTAGTTGCGGCAAACGTGGTTGTCTGGAAACAGTAACTTCGGGAGCAGCTCTTACCCGTTTGGCTGTAAAGGCCATTGAGAAAGGAGAAATGACACTTATCAAAGAGATGGCTCACAACAAAATCAATAGTATAACCCCAGATTTAATTCTAAAAGCAGCACAAAATGGCGATCAATTTGCCATAAGTATTATTTCAAAAATAGGTTTCGATTTGGGCAAAGGTATTGGATCTTTAGTTCAAATATTAAACCCTGAAATGATTATTCTCAGTGGGCCACTTACCAAAGCAGGATCGTATCTGACTACCTCCATTGAGCAGGCACTGCAACAATATACCTTTGGTATTAGCAGAGAAGGAATGGGATTGACAATTAGCGAGCTGGACAATACCGCAGACCTGCTGGGTAATGTAATAAATGTGATGGAAAGCTTATTTGAAAAATAATATATGTTTAATCTATTTAACTTAAGCCACTCTTTTATAAAAAGTACATTACCAATGATACTGTTTCTCTTTTTCGAAGAAATTGGTAGTAGGTATGCACAAAGGATAATTACGTGTAACTTTTTTTGTGTTTTTTCAGGGCAGCCAGGATAATTGTGTTTTTTTCATAAAATGGTAATTTGAATTAGGCACCATAACAAATTCAGTTGCCCTGATTTTTTTAATTTTTTTTAAACGGATATGGAACTTCTTTCTCTGGTTGAGTCACGCTTTATTTCCAGGCAGGATTCTGAACAGCAAAATTCACGAATCCCTTATGTCGTTGTTGACAATTTTCCTCAGTTGGGGCTATTGACTGCTTTGCGCTTTCTTGAATGGGTACACGAAAACCCTGAGGGTGTTATCAGCCTCCCAACAGGAAAAACACCAGAATACTTTATCCGGTGGACACAATATTTGCTGAAAAACTGGAATGAACAAAAAGGAGAGAAATTACGGGATAAATTTGGCTTACAGCTTTCGTCAAAACCAGACTTTTCAGGGCTCAGTTTTGTCCAGATTGATGAGTTTTATCCAATTGATCCGAAGCAAAAAAACAGTTTCTACAACTATGTGAATGAATTCTATATCAAAGAGTTCGGATTAAATCCGAAAAATGCGCTGCTTATCAACGCTAACGAAATTCCTTTGCAGAACAGCAGAACTTACGATAAAATTTTTCCCGACCTGAAAGTGGATCTTAGTCTCCGTTATCGCAAGGCCAAAACCAACCAGGAGCAATACCAGAAAGATTCCTTATTAATGATAGACGAATGGTGTGCCGAATATGAACAGAAAATTCGTGAAAAAGGTGGAATAGGCTTTTTTCTTGGTGGTATCGGTCCTGATGGTCACATTGCTTTTAATATTAAGGGTTCTGACCATTACTCGACTACGCGCCTGATAGAAACCAATTTCGAAACACAGGCAGTAGCTGCCGGAGACCTGGGTGGAATTGAGATATCGAAAAACCGCTTAGTCATCACTATCGGGTTGCATACCATCGCTTACAACCCGGAGGCCACTGCTATTATTTTTGCTGCCGGTGAAGCCAAAGCCGAAGTAGTGAAAAACGCGTTGGAAAGCAAACCTTCCAACGAATACCCGGCCACTGCACTGCAAAAACTAAAAAATAGCCGATTCTACCTTACAAAAGGGGCAGCAGCAAAATTACACGATAGTCTGGATGCTTATTACAGTAATGAATGGACACAGGAAAAAACGGAAAGAGCAGTGCTGGATTTGGTAAAAAAGCTGGATAAATACGGCCATCACCTCACCATGGAGGACTTAGAAAACGATACTTATTGCCGGCGTATTCCCAACCTGAGTGAAAACACTGTTCCCGGTATCATTGAAAGTATTAAAAACAAGCTGGACAAAGGGATGATAAAAGAAGGAAATCAACGTTATTATCATACCGGTCCGCATCACGACGATATTATGCTTGGAATCTTACCCTATATCACTCATCAGTTACGACAGGTTACTAACACTTTTGATTTTAGCATTATGACTTCGGGATTTACAGCCGTTACCAATAAGCTTATTATCAATGTGCTGTATGATGTCTTAATGTTTCTTGAGCAAGATCAAATCCAGATGGTTCACTATCCCGATTTCTATGAAGGGGGCTTTAAACACAAATGGGACAAAGATGTTTATCATTACCTTGGAAAAGTAGCCTCCGGAGAACCCAATGAGCGAAAACGGGGTTTGAGCCATCGTTTGGTCAGGGCATTGACAGATATTTACGGAGTGAAAAGCACAAAAGGACTGAAAGACAGGATTCTTGAGATAATTCATATCCTCAAAAACTCGTATGATGGAGAAAAAAATCCGCCTGAAATAAAAAAGCTCAAAGGAATGCTACGCGAGTTTGAAGAAGAACTGGTCTGGGCTCATTTTGGCGTGAAGGTGGAACATGTGCATCATCTGCGTCTTGGCTTTTATACCGGCGATATTTTTACCGAACAACCCGAACGATTGCGCGATGTCATTCCCATTTTAGAACAGTTGCGGAAAATAAAGCCAACGGTTATCAGCCTGGCTCTCGACCCGGAAGGTAGTGGCCCCGACACGCATTACAAAGTGATGCAGGCCATAGCGGAAGCAATAAGACTGTGGCGTAAAGAAGAAGATCTGAGTAATTTGCGTGTTATAGGCTATCGTAATGTCTGGTACCGTTTTCATCCGGCCGAGGCCGATGTCATTGTACCGGTATCGTTGAATTCACTTGCCATTCTCGACGAAACGTTTACCGATTGCTACCTGAGCCAGGTCGAAGCTTCTTTTCCAAGCTATATGCTTGATGGAAAATTTAGTACGCTGTCACAGAAAATATGGATAGACCAAATGAAGCATATACAGCTCCTGTTGGGTAAGGATTACTTTTATGAGAACCCTTCTCCCCGCGTCAGAGCAGCTCACGGGCTGTTGTTTTTCAGAGAAATGAATGTGGATGCTTTTCTGCAACAGGCCAGAGAACTTGAGAAATCTATGGAAGGGTTCTGATAAGATGAAATATTCGGAAGCTTTTATTCGAAACCCATTTTTAGAAGTATTTTTGGAAATACCAATGCAGAGAAACAAAGAAAAGTATTAACCTGAGATAGGTATAACAAATGAATAGACTAAAATGTTAGAGTTATGAAGTACCGGGAGAAATGAGGAGTTACGACATCCTGTTTCGCGAAAATATCCCAACCCAATGCTCCATTATTCTAAACAGTAATAATAATTTAGCCGTGATAAGTGTGGTAGTTAGCTGCACTTCTCAGGTCTAACTCATATTATCAGAATAAAAAATGTTTATGTTTGAAAACAAAAGGATGCAACAAAGCAGGCCGGCAATAGGGATAGATGTTGGGGGAACCAAGATTAGCGTCGGACTGGTGCAACAGGGGAAACTGATAAAAAGTCACACGTTGCCAACACCGGTGAACGAAACAAAGGAGAAAGTTTTGGAAACGATTATCAATACGGTTAAAGCGTTGGGTGATAATGATTTTTCAGGTATAGGTGTTGGCGTTCCGGGTCTGGTAGATACCCTAAAGGGTATTGTTTTCGACGTGCACAACATACCCTCTTTTACGCGAATGGCTTTAAAAACGGAGCTGGAGACCGCTTTTCACCGGAAAGCAGAAATAAATAATGATGCCAATTGTTTTGTACTTGGATCTAAGTACTACGGTAAAGGGAAACGCTATAACAATATGGTTGGGCTTACGCTTGGTACCGGACTTGGCGGAGGAATTATCCTCAACGGCAGGCTATACGAAGGCGTGGGCCCTCCTGAAAATACGGCAACGAATAGTGAATTAATTCGATTTGAACACGGAGTT
>CAYREN010000229.1:0-7742 GCA_964423255.1 uncultured Roseivirgaceae bacterium
ACAATCATGGCAATCAACCATGCCTGCACAATTCATGGCTTTTTAATTATTCAGGAAAACCATGGCTAACTCAAAAATGGACCAGGGCCATATGCGGTGAATTCTACGGAATATCTGCTCTTCATGGATATGGTTTCGGACAGGATGAAGACCAGGGGCAATTAGGCGCCTGGTATGTGATGACAGCCATGGGATTATTTGATGTTCAAGGTCACGCAGCAGCCAAACCTTCTTTCCAAATCGGTAGTCCTCTTTTTGATAAAATATCCATAAAACTGAATTCAAAATACTATAAAGGGAATAAGATTATAATTGAAACCGAAAATAATTCACCTGAAAATATATATATCCAATCAGTTAAATTAAACGGAACTTCATTGGAAAATTCATGGTTTTACAGGGAAGAATTAATGAATGGAGGAAAGCTTAAACTCATATTGGGATCTAAGCCAAATCAAAGCTGGGGAACTGAAACGCCCCCTCCTTCTATGAGTTCAAATTATAATTATTGATTATGATACGCATTATAAATTTATCAATCGTATTTTTCTTAACATGGTCTTGCCAACAGAAAAAACAGACTGATGCTTCTGCAAAATTAAAAGAGCAAATCCAAAACAATGAAAGTTTTGCATTTGTGAAAAAGAAAGCATTGGAAGTTGTCAAAACCGGTTTTAATGCGGGGGACGGATATGGAGAAGTTTGGATCCGGGATTACAACACTTTTATTGAACTTGCTTGTGAGGTGTACCCAGAAAAAGAAATCACAGAAAACTTGCTCGTTTTTTTCAGAATGCAGGGGGATGACGGAAATATTATCGATGGATTTATTCCAAAATCGAAAGCGCAAGCAGGGGGATACGCCTACATTTATTCCGATTTGGAACCACGCTATGCCGGGCATAAAAATACTGTGGAAACTGATCAGGAAGCTTCGCTGGTCCAGGCGGTGTATAAATTTATAAAGAAGACAGGAGATCAGGAATTTCTTGAGATTTCAATCGGAGATATTAACATTAAAGACCGACTGGAGTTATCCCTGGATTTTTTAATGCAGCATAGGTTTAATGAGGATTATGGATTGATCTGGGGTGCAACTACTGCCGACTGGGGCGATGTGCAACCGGAACATGATTGGGGAGTGTATTTTACAAATGACACACATTACGCCATCGACATTTATGACAATGCCATGTTCCTGATTGCTATTGATAATTTTTTGGAGCTGGTTCCTGAGAAAAAAGGGAATTGGCAGCCGGTCCATGATCGTATTGCTACGAATATCAAGGCCCATCTGTGGGATGAGAAAAATCAAAAGTACATTCCGCACGTGTATATTGATGGCTCACCCTTCCCAGAAGATTTTAATGAAAATGAGATCTTCTACCATGGAGGTACAGCCATTGCAATAGAGGCTGGATTGCTTTCAAAGGATGAAATAAAGATTTCTATGGAAAAGATGATTGGAAATGTAACAGCTTCCGGTGCCGGATCAATTGGGTTAACGATGTATCCACCTTATCCGGAAGGATACTTTAAGAATAAAGGAATGTATCCTTATGGGTATCAAAATGGTGGTGACTGGACCTGGTTTGGTGGCCGGATGATTGAGCAGTTGGTGCGTTACGGTTATGTAAAAGAAGCGTATGCACAATTGATACCGATGACTGAGCGTGTAAAGGACAATGATGGGTTTTTCGAATGGTACACAGTGAAAAACGAACCAAAGGGGTCTGGCACTTTCAGGGGATCTGCCGGTGTATTATATAAGTCTATTGAAATGTTGGAAAATTGGACAAAAAAAGAGGCTCTTTAGTAAGTTATTATTAAGACAAGTAGATGAAACGACGAATTTTTATTGAAAATGCAGCTTTTGGTATAGCTGGAATGACATTTTTGCCAAATATTTCAATAGGTGAAAAATTACAATGGTATCCTAAGAAAAAAATTATAACCATAAGTTATAATGTCTATCAATTTAATGGTTATCCGGTTACAGATGACACCAAACCCCTGCTCAAAGACATAAGACCTCAAATGTCTGATCGATTGGCTTTGGAGCTGGAATTATATAAGCCTCACATTATCACTTTTCAGGAAGCCCCGCTTGAGCAAGAAGTAAAAAAAGTTGCGGAAAAGCTAGGCATGAATTATACTTACTTTCCAGGAGGATACCCTGGTGCCTTGTTAACAAAGTTTGAAATCACATCATCTGAAAACTGCCCCTTAATATCCATGAAAAGTCCAGGAGATTTGTTTTCAAGACATTGGGGAAAAGCAACTTTAAAATCACCAACGGAAGAAATTGAATTATACAGTGTTCATATGCACCCAAGCAATGACTCAATCCGAAAAAGAGAAGTTGATGAGATATTGAAGGTAATAAATAAGGACATATCAGAAGGCAAAAGAATTATTTTTCAAGGCGATTTTAATCATGAACCTATTCAGAATGAGTATGCGATGTGGCAAGATGCTGGACTGATTGATTGCTTTGCAAAAAAAGGAGTAGAACAGCGAAATACGATAAAGAGTGTTTTTCCAAAAAGAACTGTCGATTACATTTGGGTAAATAAAATAATGGAAGACAGACTTCTCAGATGTAAAGTGCTATTTGAAGGTTCTTTCAGGACAAATCCTTTGGATGCACGTTCTATTGCCTTAAGTGATCATTTACCAGTGATGGCAGAATTTCAATAAATCTCCTTTTCATAAGTGCAACAATCCATATTAATGATACATACTTTCATCAGGCTTTATTCTACTATCATACTTATTATATTATCAGTGGGTTGCACAACAAAAGTTAAAGAAGAAAAAGAGAAAACAAATCGCCCAAATGTCATCCTAATTCTAACTGACGACCAGGGATGGGGAGATCTGGGCATTCATGGAAATGTGAAACTTTCTACACCCGTCGTAGATCAAATGGCAGCTGACGGTGCACAATTTGATCGATTTTATGTGAGTCCTCTTTGCGCACCGACAAGAGCAAGTTTATTGACCGGAAGATACTATTTGCGAACAGGTACCTCTTGGGTGAGCAAGGGCCTGGAAAATATGAATGCCAAAGAAATCACGCTTGCCGAAATATTTCAGGACCAGGGGTATGCCACCGGATGTTTCGGGAAATGGCACAATGGTGCCCATTATCCTCAGCATCCAAACCAGCAAGGATTTGATGAATTTACAGGATTTTGTGCAGGTCATTGGAATAATTATTTCAATACAACCCTGGAGCATAACGGTGAGCCTTTCCCAACCCGGGGTTACATTTCGGATGTATTGGCAGATGAGGCAATTAAGTTTATAGAAAAAAATAAGGAGGACGAGTTTTTTTGCTATATCCCTTTCAACGCCCCACATGGTCCGTTTCAGGTGCCAGACAGCTATTTTGATAAATACAAAAAACTGGGTTTTAACGACAAAGATGCGGCAGTATACGGAATGTGTGAAAACATTGATGATAATGTTGGGAAGATTTTGAAAAAGGTGGACCAGCTAGGTCTAACAGAAAACACTATCATAGTTTTTATGACCGATAATGGTCCAAATGGACATAGGTACAACGGAGGAATGCGAGGGATAAAGGGCAGCATCCATGAAGGGGGCGTCAGAGTGGCTTGCCTTATCAACTGGAAGGAAAAAATTGCTTCAAAATCCATGAATCACTTAGCCGGTCATCTCGATATTTTGCCTACACTTGTGAGCCTGTGCAAGCTCGACCCACCGGAAACACGGCCACTCGATGGGTTTGACCTTAGTGATTTATTGCTTGGTAAAAGTGATATTCTCCCCGAAAGGTTGTGGTTCACCAAAAAATCTACGGAATCTATCAGCCCCGACGGCGCTGCAAGAAATGACCGATACCGCTTTGTGATAGAAAAAGGAGATACTATGCTGTTTGATATGAAAGCTGATCCCGGGCAGAAAAAGGATATTTCAGCCAAAAAATATGAAATCACCCAATCACTTGCAATGGCCTACAATTCATGGTTTCAGGATATCATCTCAGATTATACTTCGGACACAGAAATAAGGATTGGATATGAGAGTGAAAAAAGTGCATACCTTCCATCTCATGAAGCAGGATTTTCTGGCGATATCCATTTTATGGAAGGCCACGGTTGGGCGCATGACTGGCTGGTAAACTGGACAAAAACCAAAGATTCGGTATATTGGAACGTTGTCGTGGATCAAACTACAACTTTCAAGCTGGAACTACTTTATAGTTGCACCGAAGGAAATGTAGGGGCGATTTTAGAGGCAAGCAATTCAGGAAACAGGACTGAAGCTGAAATAACAAAGTCGCATGATCCGGAATATAATGCAAGTCCGGATAGAATAAAACGCATTGAAGTCTATGAAAAAGAATGGGCCAGGCTCTCGTTGGGTAATTTAAAGCTTGAAAATGGAAATCAACAAATAGTGATGAAAGCGATAGATATTCCCAACGGAAAAGTTGGGGAAATAAAAGGGCTTCAATTGACAAAAGTGATTAATGATTAAAATGTATTTGTATTGTAATAAACCTATAATTGCCTTTTGGTAGTATTATTTAATTTTATTTAAATGAGTTATAAAATAATTAAAACGAAGACTGCGCTGGTTTTGGCATTGATCGCGTCAGCTGTATTATTAATTTCATGTAACCCAAAGCCAAAAGAGGAAAAAACAACATTACCTGAAAAGGGAACCTTTGGGTACGATTTCGATTTTCTATCCAAGCATCAGGAAACTATACTACTTAAAGATGGTGATGCCCAGGTATTAATTTGTCCCGCATACCAGGGGCGTGTGATGACCAGCACCTCCAATGGATCTTCGGGGCTTAGCTACGGGTGGTTAAATTATAACCTGATAGGAGCTGGCAAGATCGTTGACAAAATAAATGCTGTAGGTGGGGAAGACAGGTTTTGGCTCGGCCCTGAAGGTGGCCAGTTCTCTATTTTCTTTAAAAAAGGAGATCCTTTCAACCTGGACACCTGGCAGACACCTTCCATCATCGATACCGAAACCTACGACCTTGTTGCTAAAAATGAAAAATCTGCCCTGTTTGAAAAGGAGATTAATATCAAAAATTATAGCGGTTATGAGTTTTCCCTAAAAGTGGACCGGTCCGTTGCTTTATTAACCAATGAAGAACTACATGGGATTTTGAAACTTTCTTTACCCGATGATCTTGGAGCGGTGGCATATCGTTCAGTCAATAAAATCACCAATACGGGGGTATCAAAATGGACAAAGGAAACGGGTGCTTTATCAATCTGGATATTGGGTATGTTCAATCCATCTCCGGCGATGATCATTATGATCCCTTTCAAAAAAGGACCTGAGATAGAATTGGGGCTAATCGTAAATGATACCTACTTTGGCAAGGTACCGGAGGACAGGTTGATTGTTGGCGATGGCATCATGTACTTTAAAGGCGATGGGCAATACCGAAGTAAAATTGGCTTGAACCCAAAAAGGGCCTTACCAGTGATGGGAAGTTATGATGAAGATTCAAAGCTGCTCACCATCATTCATTATTCAAAACCGGAAGGAGAGACAGATTATGTCAATTCGATGTGGGAAATTCAGGAGGAGCCATTTGCTGGCGATGCTACCAATTCCTACAACGATGGGCCTGTTGATGGAAACGCCTTAGGGCCATTTTACGAATTGGAGAGCTCTTCTCCAGCAGCATTTTTGGAGAGTGGCCAAAGTATGGAGCATACGCACACGACCATTCACATCCAAGGAGATGAGAAAGAATTGGGCAAGATTGTACAGCAGGTTTTTGGAGTTAGTTTAACACAAGTGAAAGAGGCATTTAAATAACTATTATTAAGTATGAAAAACATCAATGCTAAGTCTTATCTACTTATTTTAATTTTACTTACTGCATTTGCATGCAAACAAAGGCCAAAAGAAAAACAGGTGGTAATTAACCATGATGGAATTCCTTCTTATTTGTTGGAATATGCTGAACTTTATCACACCAACCCAAGGCAGGCAAATCTTGAATGGTTCAAAAATGCAAAGTTCGGACTATTTATGCATTATGGAGTTTCCAGTATTTTGGAAGATGGCGAGTGGGTGCAACTTCAACATGACCCGCCCATTCCTGTAGCCGATTATGACACATTAAGAAATGTGTTTACTGCCCAAAATTTTGATGCTGATTTTATCACCGACCTGGCTATTGAGGCTGGGATGAAGTACATCAATATCACAAGCAGGCATCACGACAGTTTCAGCTTATTCGAAACTAAGCAAAGTGATTTCAATAGTGTTGAAGCACCCAATTGCGGCAGGGATCTTGTTGCGGAATTAGCGGAAGCGTGTGATAAAAAAAGCCTGGGATTGTTTTTATACTATTCCTATGGAACTGATTGGAAGCATCCGTATTTCTATCCGAGGGAATCAGGCTGGGGAGCTGCGAGGCCAGATTATGCCGAGTCTCAACCGGAATATAAATTTGAAAAGGACGAAGATTTTCAGCATTATATCGATTTTGTGCATGCCCAATTAAGAGAGTTATTGACCCAGTACCCAAATATTGCGGGGATATGGTTCGATCCGATCATGGGTTATTATAGCCGTCCAGATTTATTTCCGATAGAGGAAACCTATGCTTTGGTCAGATCACTAAACCCTCATGCTCTAATTTCCTTTAAGCAAGGCGCCAATGGTGATGAAGATTTTTCTGCCCCGGAAAGAGGAGGTGGAGCAAAAGTCGGTAAGCAATTTGATGTGGCAAATAAAGTGTATGAACTTAATAAAGATAAACCAAAGGAAATCTGCAATACTCTCCAGGATCATGCCTGGGGGTATAAAAAATCAAATGACGGCAATCATAAAACAGCAGACGAAGTCATGGGCATTCTCTATCAAATGGATAGTATTGGTGCAAATTTATTGATGAATGTAGGGCCATTGCCCGATGGATCTTTCCCCAAAGAAGACATCATCACATTGAAGGAAGTTGGAAAAAGGCTACGAGAAAATCCCATTTGGTAGAAGCAAAAACGACTCCGTCATTCAAAATAAATGTTAACGATTAGAATCTGTAAATAATTTCAGGTCTCGTGATACAGGTAAACCAATTATCCAATTTTATAAAATATCGTTAATGCCTTTAACTTCCATAAATGCCTGCGGGAGGTAATCAATAATGTCACTAGCTGATAAACTTTCTTCTCCCAAAAATTTCACCGCAATATCCGCTGCCAATCCATGTAAATAAACACCCAGAATTGCAGATTTTTCCGGCGAATATTTTTGACCTAGCAAGGCAGTAATTATTCCTGTCAATACATCTCCGCTTCCACCTGTAGCCATACCGGGATTTCCGGTAGAGTTAAAATAAACTTTTCCAGATGGTGTCGATATGGAAGTATGAGCACCTTTCAATACAACTATTACTCCATACCTTTTTGACATATCTATCTGAAAATCCAAGCGTTCAAAATCATCCTTCCACTTTCCAACAAGTCGCCTAAACTCACCCGGATGTGGAGTGAGAACAGAGTCTTTTGGCAACATACTCAATAATTCAATATCACTAGCAATAATATTTAACGCATCGGCATCTAGCACCATGGGCTTTTTATATACTTTCAAAATACTCTTCATAAACCCATGGGCAAGAACCTGATTGCCCAAACCCGGGCCAATACCAATCGCATCAAAAGATGCTAGCTCAGGCACTTCACTCACATAATGTTCAGAAGTATCAACAGAAACCATAACTTCAG
>CAYREN010000230.1:0-7727 GCA_964423255.1 uncultured Roseivirgaceae bacterium
CATTTTAGCAGGGCCTACCCAATCACCCAAATTAAACCATTTAAGAGGTT
The DNA here is from genome assembly GCA_964423255.1 of uncultured Roseivirgaceae bacterium. Classification (GTDB taxonomy): domain Bacteria; phylum Bacteroidota; class Bacteroidia; order Cytophagales; family Cyclobacteriaceae; genus JAAUQL01. Next base: position 51 of record CAYREN010000230.1, read on the forward strand.
TACCATCTTTTGCGGTACGTTGAGAGAACATGATGCCATCCTCATCTACCCAGGTTTTCATGTATCGTACATATCCTTTCATGCCTTCATAATTGTCTTCCAGCATATCGAGTGCTCCATATTGAGTATAGAATTCCCACGGAATAATGCATATTGCTGCTCCCCAGGCTACACCTCCTCCACATCCCGGCTGCCAAGGTGCGCCGTTGGGCACATAGCCGGTTTCTACATTCTGAGCCCCCAGCATGTCTTGCACCCATTTGTGGTAAAAATTTTGAGCATTATAATTATGCATTACCATGACACAAGCCGCCTGCCCATCGCCGGTATAGGGAGAACGCTCCCTGTGTGGGCAATCACTCGCTATCCCTCCATGCATGTTGTCAATCTGGCTTCTTCTCCATACTTTATTGATGTCATTGAGCAATTGATTGGAAGTTTCAAATTTTGCGGATACATCAATATGGGTATTTACGGCTTCGGCAGTCAAGTGAGAAGTGTTTAATTCCCCAGGCCAATTTGAGATTTCTACTGTTCTAAAAACAAACCAATTGAATCGTGCAGCGTAAGTTTCTGGCCCACCCCCTTTGAAGGTATATGAGTTGTCGCCAGAAAAATCACTGCTGTTGTACTGAATTTCAATCTTATGACCAGAAGGAGCTTCGACATCATTTAGCCTGAGCCAACCGGAAATCTCTACCCCGAAATCAACGAGATAATTTCCATTATCAAGCTTTTCGATAGAGACCGGAGAAAGTCTTTCTGTAATTTTATCTGGATGAGCCGTGTGGGCAACTAACTTTCCATAGGGAGTTTTCCTGATGACAACATTCTCCCAATTTGCATCATCAAAGGAAGAAGTACTCCAGCCGGGCTGCTCTTTTCGCGCATCATAGAATTCGCCGTAATATACCATATCCATTAAAATAGCACTTTTTGATGCTTTCCAGGACTGATCACTTACGATAATGTCTTCTGTGCCATCGGAATATGCAATGTGAATCTGTCCCATAAAACGTGGTGATCCATAAGCCCCAGTCCAAAATTTAGCCGGGTTGTAAAAACCATTTCCCAAAATACTTCCGATCACATTCTTGCCTTGAACCAACTGGTCTGTAATGTCATATCCAAGATACATGATTTTGTATTCCTTAAAATTATCGTCAATATTGATGTATCTATTGGGCAATTCCGGTCGTTTGCTATAGTTGGTTTGATTTGGCACGAGTACATCGTCGCCAACTTTATCGCCATTTACATAGAATTCAAAATAACCCAGGCCTGTGACATATGCTACAGCTTTGGCCACTTCCTTTTCGATCTGAAATTCTTTTCTGAGCAATGGCGCTGGAGGACCATTATACTGCAGGCTTGCAGTAGGGCCACCATCCGGTATTGGCAGTGCTTCTTCTCCCTGCCATGGTGCGCCAATCCAACTGGCCTGCCATTCATCAGCTTGTAAAATTCCCATTTTCCATGAGGCCGCTTCGCTCCAATCTGAGGCATTTCCGTCCCGATCCCAGGTGCGCACTTGCCACCAGCATGCTTGTCGGGAAGTCAGGGCTTTTCCTGCATACTTCACACGGTTAGATTTATTTGAACTTATCTTTTCGCTATTCCATAGATCAGGCTCGGCAAGCTTTTCTTTTGTGGAGGCAACCTTCACTTGCCAGGCCGTTTGAAGTTGACCTCGTTCACCCTTGTCAGCAACATTTATCCAGGCCAGGCGTGGATTCAGGACATCTACTACAGATGGATTTTCGAGATATTCGCAGGTGAGTTGGGTAGGTGTAATCTTTGCCCCCTGATTTTCAGCATTGCAAGATGCTAAGAAAATTAGCAAAAAAAATATTCTTATCATAAGTTTATGTTTTATTAAAGTGGTACAGATTATTGAATTTAAACTTGCTAATTCTGACTCTATTATTTCAGCCATGAACTGTAGCATATTTATCTATTGGTAAACTCAAGTACTAATTTATAATAAATCTTTGGGAATATATTTCTCCACTTTCTAATAAAAAATTTATAATGTAGGTGCCAGCGGCAGCATTCAACTCAAAGCTACCTTCTTTGTGATAATTAAAAGTTTGTATGGATTGACCAAACAAATCCATCACTTCAATTTTATCTATACTTTCATGCTCTAGTTCTTCTGAAAACTGAATAAGAAAATTCCCATTGTTGGGGTTTGGATATATTTTTATCGAATCATTCTTTTTATCCAACAGACCCGTAGGTGCTTCAGAAGGTCGTGTGTCCAGCACCACATACATCGATGCAGATGGCAAGTTGAAAGAAAGCCCGTCTGATAACTCATTGACTATAAAATCTCGATCTTCATATCCCGATGAATTCAGCAAATGAGCTGATTTTACCTTAGTATTTTTGATCTCTATTTTCACTTCAGTATTGGCACACTTCCAAGGCATTTGTCCCAAACTTTCTATCTTGAATCCCTCAATTGTTGGCGCACCTTCCGAAGGAGTAAAATTGGTTGGTACTTCTTTCCATCCTGTCGGTCTATAAATTGTACCGATCTGGATAAGTATTTTTTCTGAATCTTTTAGTAGTTTATCGTCCATAGAAACTGCATTGATGACGACATAATCATTAGAAGTAGTAATCGTAATATCAGACAATTTATAAGGAGTAGTTTTTGGAAATCCACATATCCCTTGGGTTTTTGGAGCATCCAGGATGCAAATACCCTGCTCATAATCCCAGGTTAGTTCACCAGTAATACTAGTCACCTTTTTTTCACTTGTATTTACCAAATCGCCAAGTTGTGGGGCTACTGTGGTATTATCAGGGTCTCCTTCATAGACAACCTCTACCGGGCCTGCAAGGTAGGTCAATGGAGAATACTCCGTTTCGCCCTGCTCTGGATTGGGTTCGTAATTATCTCTGTTGGGGTCAAAGCTGTTGTCTTCAGTTATTTTAGGAATTTCCCTATTGATCAAGGACTGGAAAGTTCGCTCTTCGTGAAGAACAGGAGTACCTTGTTTTATAAAACCCTTTCGGAATGCAAGCGCATTGGCCGGAAACATACCAACCTGACCGGGTATGCTGGTGGTCCATCTGAACATGGGTTCTTCACCATTTACATTTCCCCAATAAGGAAAGTATGGGTCATCTTCGAATGTCGTCGAGCTTGGGTTGAACCAGTAAAACGCATCAACACCAGTCAGAGATTGGTAGGCAGAAATCAAAAAAGGTCCCTCAGCCTGATGCTGGTTGGGCAGATTCCAGCCGCTTTCTGTCACAACAAAAGGCTTGTTAGCTACTTGCTTAATATTTATTGGTAACTTGTTTGGAGAATACATATTGGAGGTTCCCTGATAATGGTGACCTCTTTCTATTCTCCATCCAGCATTTGGGCCAAAGTGTCCCGGATCATAATACCGGTTAACTGCCATGACTTCCGCTGGCAAATTCGTCCATCGTTCCAAGTCAAACATGCGAATGGCACTGGCGGTTTTCCAGTTACTTGCATTTAAGATTTGCTTACATCCTATGCTTTTATAGTAATCGTAAATATCTTGATAAAAATCCTTTTGGGTGTCGGCAAAGAAGTTCATCTGATCGGTATGTCTTTTACTAAACCCGGGGGTAGGAGTGGGGACATTGGGATCGTCTGTTGCCAACCAAATATCAATTATTCCTAATTTTCCATTGTCGATATCATCATCGGGCAAAGAAGTATCGTCCCAAACAATAAATGCATTTTCTATCGTACCATGTTTTGCGACTGCCCAATCAAATAGTTGCTCTTGAATCATGGATGTCAAGGAAGGTAGGACGTTATTTATTGTCCAGAAAAAAACCCCGTCTTCATTAATAATTTGTACAATTGCCACAGCAGGATCATCTTTTAATGCGATGCCGGTATGCGGATTAATTTCTGTATAAAGGTAATTTACCCAACTTTTATAGGCATCTCTAAAATGATCATCGAAATACATGAGCTCCCATGGATCTACATCACCTTTGTAATCTCCCAAGTCCCATTGTGTAGGAATAAAATCAATATGAGCCGGCCAATATGGACTAATGGTGGTATAAATCCCTTCTTTTTTCATTGCTGCTACTACCCGCCAGATATAATCAGCTTCTTCTTTGTTTGGTTCATTGATGTCTAAAGTGGTTGAAAATATTTCCCCATGAAAGCGAATCATATTGACACCCATTTTAGCAAGGAATCTGGCATAAGTAGCCAAATCACCATCGGTCAGATCTGGATCATGACCTCTTACTAATGATCCCCCATTAATGGCCCAAAACCGCATTTCTCCAGCGTCGTTTACAAAATGACTGCCATCTGCTGAAAGCTGTATAAATCCATTGTCTCCAGCAGTTGCTTCGTTGAGATACCTAAGATCCAATAAAGCGTCATTTGTAAAATCATCACCACTATATTCAAAACTCCATCCACTTTGAGGATCCTGAGCAATAGTTTTTACAAAGATTAGTAGGAAAATAATCAATATAAATGCCTTCATAAATTTAAAAGTATTGAAAATGACGAAACAAGAATAATTAATGAAACGAATAAAAAATAATTTTGTACAGGCTTGTCCTTTAAAATAAAGAAGAAACTTATAATGACCTGACCCCACTATGATTAATCTTTTGATGAATATTAGGGTATATTTTTCTAATTTTTTATTAAAATTTCTAACCTTATATATTAAAACCAATTCTTAAAACTATAATTTTTTAATCCTTGATTTTTTTATTCTATTTTGCCAGTTAATTAAATATCATGCTATGAATAATTGGTTCAAAGGTTTTCTGATAATATTTGCTGGGTTTATAATAATCTTGATGGTTTATTTTTACTACAACGCTAGAGATAGGCATCCCAATTATCATGTGGATATTTCCATAAAAAATGAAAATCAAAACGAGTTGAAGATAGGTTTTTCTGCTATCAGTATTACGCCTGAGATCAGTGATAGCTGGACTGATGTTAATGGAGATGCAGAATACCATCCTGAAGATGGCGACACATATGAAGATAAAAATGGGAATGGTAAATTTGACCCAATTTGGATAGCTGGTTTTAGTAATAGCAAGCCGGCAATGGGTGTTCATGACAAATTATGGGCAAGAACCATGGTTGTAGATGATGGGCAATCCCGAATAGCTATAACCTCTATAGATGCTATTGGTTTTATGGCAGATGATATTATTGATGTAAAGAAATTGGTCAAGGATGAATCAGGGATCACGTATTCTGTAATAAGCTCCACACACAGCCATGAAGCACCAGATCTGATTGGAATTTGGGGAGAGACACCATTTAAAAGTGGAGTGAATCAATCCTACCTTACTGATCTTAAGAAAAAAACTGCACAATCGATTGATGAAGCGGTAAAAAACATGAAACCTGCAATATTTAAATTGGCAATAAATCCCCATGATGCAGTGGTTGTACTTAAGGATACCAGATTGCCGATTGTTTATGATGAAGGATTAAGAATGATGCAGGCCATAAGTCTCGAAACCAAAGAAACCCTCGGCACACTTGTGGCGTGGGCAGATCACCCTGAGACACTTTGGAGTGACAATCTTTTGATCAGTTCTGATTTCCCTCACTATGTACGCGATGGCGTAGAAAGTGGTGTATTCAACAAAGATACTGTTTATCATAAAGGTGTAGGAGGAATTGCTGTTTATATAAATGGCGCAATAGGAGGGTTGATGACAACACATCCCAGTTTGGAAGTAAAAGATATCTTAACAGGAAATATTTATAAAGAACCCACCTATGAGAAAGCAAAGGCTCAAGGAGACTATTTAGCCTATCTTGGATTGAAAGCACTTGATAGTTCAAGTTATTATATTGAAAAAGCAGGAATTTCTATTCGTGCAAAAAGTATTGATTTAAAATTCAAGAACCCGATTTATAGGCTCTTATCGTTGCTGGGTTTTATAGAAAGAGGCATGAATGGTTGGATGCAAGTACGATCGGAACTTGCTGTTTTCTCCATAGGACCAGCACATTTTGTGACTGTACCAGGAGAGATATATCCCGAAATAATCAATGGAGGAGTAGAAGCTCCACTAGGCCAGGACTTTGAAATTGAACCTGTAGAAGTACCCCATATTCGTGCACAAATGAAAGGCGATTTTAATTTCGTATTGGGTCTGGCCAATGACATGATCGGGTATATTATTCCTAAAAGCCAATGGGATGTAGAAGCACCATTTGCTTATGGAAGAGATTCCGATCAATATGGTGAAGAGAATTCTCTTGGACCGGAAACAGCACCGACAATCTATAATGAGCTGGGGCAGATGATGGAAGAGTTTTATAGAAAGTAACTGTAAATGACTTGGAATCAATATTCATTATTAACACCAAGTCATTTAAAAGAGTTCTTCTGTTTATTCAGCGTTTTTTGTCCAGGCTCCAAGAATAAAACCTGAAATTGCTATAAGCACTAAATCAAATCCTCCCGTAATCCATGTGAGTTCATATGGTGCTTGCGCAAACATATTACCCACCATGACGGATAAGAAGTTAAATGCAAAAACAATTAAAAAACCCAGGCCCGCTCCACGCATACCCGAACGAACATCAAGCTGCGTATACAGCCATGCAAGGACATACATTGGTATTACAGAACTAACAAGATTTGTGATCCAAACACCGGCTCCGGGAGGGTTGGCCTCTACGACAGCTGGGTCAAGGCCTACTAATGCCATCCAGGTTTCGCCCAGTAATGGTCCATACCAGATAAATCCAAGAATAAATGAGAGTACTATGCATGCCAAAACGGCAAGGTGATTAATTTTTAGTGAAGTGCTCATGGTTTTTTTAAGATTAATTAGAAATAAAAGATAAGAATTATTTATCAAAATGAAAACTCGTTCAACTAAAAACAAATGAAAATTATTCATTATGGTATTGTTAGATTTGTTATTGTAGTAGGTATAAATCAAATAGCAGATAAACTTTTTAATAAATAAGAAATGAAAATTGCCTCGTTGTCCAATATTAAAAAAGAATTAAAAGAGCGTTCACATTTGGAATTGGTAGCATGTTGTTTGAAAATGGCAAAATATGCCAGAAATAATAAGGAGCTATTAAATTATCTGCTATTCGAGGCTTATGACGAAGAAAACTATCGACAAGAAATAAAAAATGAAATTGAGCTTGAGTTTGCGGAAGTCAATACAAATGCAGTTTATTTTGCGAAAAAGAGTATTAGAAAAATATTGCGTATAGCCACTAAATTCATAAAATATTCAGGCTCTAAACAAACTCAGGTTGAAATATTAATCTTTTTTTGTCAAAATATGCGCAACTTAAACTTACCCTTTTCAGAAAGTAAAGTCCTCATTAATCTTTATGAACGTCAATTAATTAACATAAAAAAAGCAATGGATTATTTAGATGAAGATTTACAATTTGATTATCAAGGTGAAATCAAAGAGATAGATCAGCCTCTTGCCAGAATTTATTATTAGTATTTATTCCAATCTATATTACTTAGAAAGATAATTACATTTCCATTTTCAGGTTATAATCTGCCGAATGCTTCCCGGATCCAACCACTACAAAAAAGAATGACAATAGCAGAATTACAGAAGCTTCAATTAAATTTTGAGGTTGCATCGCTACAATATAATTGACAGCAACTGCCCCTATCAATATTGGTATTTGAA
>CAYREN010000231.1:0-7719 GCA_964423255.1 uncultured Roseivirgaceae bacterium
TTATTAATATTCATTTGTATTCAAAACAAAACCATTGTTGAATAAATTACTAAGATTGATTTAAATTGTGATAATCAAATGCAAAAAAATTTTGTGTTATTTGAGTTAAAACAAATTGGAAAGTTTAATACTATATAATTGAGAAGTATAAATTTATATGCAATGATTGGGATATTATTGATTTTGGGCTTATTCTCTACTCACTTGTCTCAAATCTATATTTGGAATTATAATGTATCAGACTATCATTTGACAGTAAAAGATGATAGCTACAACTTAAAAAATCCGAACGAAAGGTGGGTATTGCCAAAAGAGCTCGAGGAAATTTCTGGGCTTTCTTATTACAAAACAAATCAATTGGCTTGTATCCAAGATGAAGATGGGATCTTATATTTTTTTGATTTAGAAAAAAAGAAAATAGTTAGAGCAGAAAATTTTGGTCAAAAGGGAGATTATGAAGGGGTAGAAATAATTTCGGATACTGCATATGTTTTAAAAAGTAATGGGTCGGTTTATTTTTTTTCAATCAATAAAGAAAACATTGGAGAAATTAATGAGATAAAAACAGATCTTACTAAAAAAAATGATACTGAAGGCTTAGGATTTATTCAAAAGAGAAATGAATTGTTAATAGCATGCAAAGAAGAGCCGGGAACAAAAAAAATAGAGATAGAAAAAAGCAGATCAATATTTCAAATAGAATTAGAAAGTAAAAAATTCAAGAAAAAGCCGAAGTACATCATTGATGGTAAATCATATAATCAAATGATTGACAAAAAAAAATTGAGCAAGAAAAAACACAAACCTTTTAAACCTAGTGGAGTGGCTGTTCACCCACAAAACAACTACATTTTTATCATTGGCACAGTTGGAAAAATATTAGTAGTATTAAATCCAATGGGTGAAATTGAGGACCTTATCCCTCTTGACCCTAAAATATTTCGTCAACCAGAAGGAATTTGTTTTAGCCCAAATGGTGATTTATATATTTCCTCAGAGGGGAAAGGTAAAAAAGGATACATATTGAAATTTGATAAAAACAAACTATGAAATTGTATCAAGTTGATGCTTTTACTAACCAAGTATTCAAAGGCAATCCTGCGGCAGTGTGTCCTTTGGATAATTGGATTTCTGATGATCTGATGCAGCAAATTGCCATGGAGAATAATCTTGCAGAAACAGCTTTTTTTGTCCATGAAAATGAAATCGTAAATATTCGATGGTTTACTCCAATACAAGAAGTTGATTTATGTGGTCATGCAACACTGGCAGCAGCACATGTTATATTCAATCATCTTGGTTATACCAAAAATGTTATAATATTTAAATACAATGATGGAAATTTATATGTAAAACAAGATCAAAATAAATTAGTTATGGATTTTCCAGCAGTTTTTGGTATGAAGTCAGAGATTAGTAAAAATATTATCTCGATATTAGGAAAGCATCCAATTGAAATTTTTCAGGCAAGAGATTTAATGGTGGTTTATAAAACAGAACAAGAAATTTTGGATATAAAACCGAATCTTACTGAAATGAGAAAATTAAACCATTTGGGTGTAATTATCACTGCTCCGGGTAAGGATGTTGATTTTGTATCCAGATTTTTTGCACCAAATGCAGGAATCGACGAAGATCCAGTTACAGGTTCTGCTCACTGCATGTTAATTCCTTATTGGGCGAAAAGATTAAGAAAAAATAGTTTGGAAGCAATTCAATTATCCAAACGAGAAGGAATACTCTCCTGCAAATTATTGGGAGAGAGAGTTAAAATATCAGGTAATGCTGTCACATACTTAGAAGGAGAAATTTTCATTTAGCACCTGACACACAATTTTTAAATTAATCTGTAATATATTGCCTAAGGTCACAGTTAAAGAATAGGTAAAGTTTTATTTGAGAAAGGTAAATCAATTCCTTTTCTCTTTTGATAAAGGAGGTTGTCATTTTGTCTGCTTCTCAGGATAGGATGTATTTGAATTCTTACAATAATTGCTGCTTTATTCGTCAGGTTAATAATATGATTTTCAGCTCGAGTCAAATATCAATAGTTACACCTAAATTTTTCAGGTTAAATCCCTATTTTTGTTCGCTTAAAATTCAACAACTTTTACAAGATGGGATATAACTTATTAAAGGGAAAGAAAGGGATCATTTTTGGTGCCCTGGATGAAAATTCTATTGCATGGCGAACAGCAGAAATAATTCATCAGGAAGGTGGTGAATTTGTACTTACAAATGCTCCCATAGCCATGAGATTGGGTAAGATTAGTGAACTGGCAGAAAAAACTGGTGCAGAAATTATTCCGGCAGATGCAACTTCAATTCCTGATCTTGAAAATCTTGTAACTAAATCAGTGGATGTATTGGACGGAAAACTTGATTTCATCTTGCATTCTATTGGAATGAGTCCCAACGTCCGAAAAGGCAAACCATATGGTGATTTAAATTATGAATGGATGTTAAAAGCCTTAGATATCTCAGCCATTTCATTTCATAAAGTAATGCAAACAGCAGAAAAATTGGATGCCATGAACGAATGGGGGTCTATAGTTGCATTATCATATATCGCTGCACAACGCACCTATCCTGATTATTCTGATATGGCTCAGGCAAAAGCAATGCTCGAGTCCATAGCAAGAAGCTATGGAGAAAGACTTGGCCAATTAAAAAACGTGCGAGTAAATACCATATCTCAATCTCCAACTATGACCAGAGCAGGTAGTGGAGTTGGTGGATTTGATGCATTTTTGGAGTTTGCTAAAAAAATGTCTCCTTTAGGAAATGCCACAGCAGAAGATTGTGCAAACTATATTACTATGATGTTCTCGGATTTTACGAAGAAAGTTACCATGCAAAATTTAATGCATGATGGTGGTTTTTCTAATTCTGGAATGACTCAAAAGATGATTGACCAACTAATGGCAAAATAGCTAATTAATGCGATGGTTGTTTTTCCAAATGCAAAAATTAATCTTGGACTAAACATCATTTGCAAAAGACAAGATAGTTACCATGAGTTAGAGACTTGTTTTTATCCTGTACATTGGCAGGATATATTAGAAATTGTTGAATCGAAAAAAACTATCATTTCTTTATCTGGAATGGAAATTCCAGAAGATGGAAATAATATTGTCTTAAAGGCTTATCAATTATTAAAATTAGACTTTAATATTCCTCCGGTTCATATTCATTTACACAAAGTAATTCCTATTGGCGCAGGGTTAGGTGGAGGATCCGCAGATGCGGCGTTTACTTTATCCCTTCTAAACAATAAATTTTCTTTAGGATTAAATCCTAATCAATTGAAGAAATATGCGGTGAGACTTGGTGCTGACTGTGTGTTTTTTATAGATAACCGACCAATGTTGGCAAAGGGAATTGGAGACAAGTTAACAAATGCAGAAGTTTCCTTAAAAGGAAATAATTTATTATTGGTATATCCAAACATAAATATTTCTACCAATGATGCCTTTTCAAATATTAAGCCCAAAAAACCAATCCTAAGAATTGAAAATATCTTATCAGAAAAAAATATCAATGAATGGCGGCAATATTTAATCAATGATTTTGAGATTCCAATATTTGAAAAATACCCTATTCTTCTCAAATTAAAACAAAAATTATACAATCATGATGCAATTTATGCCTCAATGACTGGTAGCGGCTCATGTATTTATGGAATATTTGATAAAGTTCCGCAAATCAATTTTCCTAAATCATTCAAAATTTGGATTGGTAAAATATAAACTAAGTTTAAATTCAGACATTCCGAATTCGATGTCATTCCATCCATATACTTTTTGCAAAATTTCTATGCATCATAAGGATATATTCATAAGAAACACCAATTAATTTAAATTTTATTAGCGGTTAACTACTTATAATCCAGATATATATAAATATAATACCAAAATGAATGCAATTAATTGTATTATTAGGTTACTTTATATAACTATATTATAATATACCTATGAATTTTGCTAACAACAGTGCGAGGTTAGTGAAGTTCAATAGTCAATTTTTTTAGTCATCTGTGTTCATTTATGTGTGAAAGGGCTGGGAAACCAGCCCTTTTAATTTTTACGGATAGAAAAAATATTTAATAGCCTGAAAAACCCCCACTGCCAATAACAATCCTCCTATTGCATTGCTTACGTAAGCACGTAAATTGTTTGTTCGGTTCTCAATATATTTACTCAAATATGCATATGACCCAAGTATAAAAAACTTGCCTACTGCCGCACCAGCTAATAAAAACAAAATGTACCATGATTTAAGATCAATATGGTTGGTAGATGATTTAAGATATGCCAATACAAATATCCAGTAGGGGATCGTTTGAGGATTTAGAATAGCAATGATGAATCCGTTTAAGAAATTGGATCGCTTGCTGTCCTCAGATATTTCTACTTTTGTATTGTCTTTTTTAAGAATGAAATAGATGCCAAGAACTACGAAAAATATTATTACTAAAAGCTTTAGCTCAGGCAACTCGTCAATTTTTCTCGAAATAATTTTTCCGAAAAGTAGTGCAGCAGTAGAATGAATTAACTCTGCCATTGCAGCCGCTGTACAAAAACTTATTGCCACACGAACACCTTTTTTTAAAGTGATATCTACAACCGATAGATTTATTGGTCCAAATGCCAATCCTCCTAAAAATCCACCTATTAAACCAAAAAGAAATTGCATCGATATACAAAATAAAATATTGGAAAGGATACTGATTGAAAAAGTAAATTTCCATGGCAAAGATAATGTCTTTTTCTACTGAATTAATGCAATCCTATTCCTATTTTTTTTTCATTAAATGAAGTTGATTAATACTTAAATATTTACTTCGTGAAATGATCTATATCCAACCTATTTTGAAATGATATTATTAATCCAGATAAATAAATTTATGGAATTAAAATAAATAATGCATTGATTACAACCTGGCTATTATTATTTTTAATTTTATACCTCATAAAACTACTTCTATGAATGAAAAACAATGGACTTTTATTTGCCATCTCTCAGGATTATGTGGATATATAATTCCTTTTGGAAATCTTATTGTCCCACTAATTATCTGGTCAGCAAGAAAAGATGAAATGCCACTTGTCGATATCCATGGAAAAGAAGCGATAAATTTTCAGATTTCTATTACAGTATATGCTTTGGTGTCTATGGCTTTTATGTTTTTTTTTATTATTGGTTTTATCATAAGTATTTATATGCTAATAATTATTGGAATTCTCAATGTCACTTTAGTAATTATTGCTGCTATCAAGGCAGACAGAGGAGTATTGTATCATTACCCACTTTCTATTAGGTTTATTAAATAATGGAATAGAGCTACCAAAAATTAATTAAATGAATCTGCATTTTTAAGCGGATGATAATCAATAAAATTATGAATAGTATTTTTTCAGATAGAATTTCAGATGTACCCAAATCATTTATTAGAGAAATATTAAAAGTTGCTGTAGATGAAGAGATTATCTCTTTCGCAGGTGGGTTGCCGGCTCGAGATCTTTTTCCTATAAAAGATCTAAAAAAAGCCGCTAATCTGGTTTTTGATGAAATTGGCCCAAACGCATTGCAATATAGTAGTTCTGAAGGTGTATTTGAGCTTAGGAAATTTATTTCGGATAGGTATAAAAATAGTTTTGGTATCGATATACCGATAAAAAACATTCTTATTACGAGTGGATCTCAGCAAGGATTAGATTTATTGGGTAAGACATTTCTTAATGAGGGAGATGACATTATTATTGAAGAGCCCGGTTACCTGGGAGCCATACAAGCATTTTCTGTTTATAAAACGAGATTTAATCCGGTAAAAGTTCATGATCAGGGGATGGATATTGAAGCTTTAAAAAATGTATTTCCTGGCAGAAATCCTAAATTGATATATACTGTTCCAAACTTTCAAAACCCATCTGGAATAAGCTATACAGAAGAAAATAGGATAGAGGTAGCAGAGGTAATAAAAAATAAAAAAATGTATCTTATTGAAGATGACCCCTATGGAGATTTAAGATATACTGGTAAACCAAAACCTAGCTTCAAACAAATCTTGCCCGAAAAAACTATACTGTTGGGTTCATTTTCCAAAACCGTTGTACCTGGTTTTAGGTTAGGTTGGGTTGTAGCTGATGATGATATTTATGACAAACTTCTAATAGCCAAACAGGCTTCAGATTTGCATAGTAATCAATTTGCCCAGTGTGTGCTGATAAAATATTTAGAAATGGGAAAATTTGATAAGCATGTATTAAAGATAAAAGAGATGTATAATAGTCATAGGGAAGTAATGATAAGTAGCATGAATATGCATTTCCCCTCTGATATTAAATACACTATTCCTGAAGGAGGGATGTTTTTATGGGTGACCCTACCCAACAATATTTCTTCAATGAAGCTATTTAATATCGCTATAAAGAATAAAGTGGCTTTTGTACCAGGACATCCATTTTATATTGGCAAAACCGAAACCAATACGCTTCGCCTCAGTTTTTCTAATGTCGACGAAGAAACAATTGAGATTGGGATAAAAAGATTAGGTCAGGCACTTAAAGAATTATTAGCAGATTCTGTAAGCCATAGTTAAAATTTCAATTCCTGTTGCACAGGTTTTCCTGAAAATTTCTTTTCATGATCCAAAAGCCACTTTTTTCTTAATAGACCACCAGCATAGCCGGTAAGATCTCCATTTCCACCAATCACCCTGTGACATGGAATGATGATTGCTATGCGGTTATTTCCATTGGCAGAGGCGACTGCTCGTACTGCCTTTGGATTATTTATTTTGATGGCTTGCTGTTTGTAAGATCTTGTTTCTCCATAAGGAATCTTTTGCAGAACTTCCCATACTTTTTGCTGAAATTCCGTCCCTGGGGTATGGAGTGGAACCGTAAAATTTATCCTTTTACCATTAAAATATTCTTTTAGTTCTAATTGTACTTGATTCAAATAAAAATTATCTCCGGGGAGAATTACAGCATCAAGTCTTTTCATCAGATCTTTAAATTCCGTTTCCAACATTTTTCGATTGGTAAATTCTACCAGGCAAATTCCCTCCTCTGTTGCGCATGCATACATTGGACCAAGAAGTGTAGTAAACCTTACAATATTAATTATTGATTTATCTTTTGTTTTTGGTTTCCCAAATATGGAATCATACCCACTTCCGAAGGCTGATTCAGTTACGCTGATACCCTCTGTTATTTTTGTAAAGGCGGTATTAATTCGAAGTATTCGCTGGTAAGCTTGAAACGTAATGCCATGATGCTTTTTAAACCAGTGCCTAACTTGATTGGGTTCAAGTCCTCTTTTTACAAGTTCAAAATCTTTCAATCTCAAGTATGGATCATTGTTGAGTTCACTGATCAATTCACTAATATAATCTGGCGTTTCATGCTGTTGTTCCAAAGGTTTGCATAGTTTGCAGGGTCTATAGCCATGCAGCATCGCTGTTCCCGGAGTATCATAAAACTCTACATTCTCACGTTTGGGTTTACTGGCAGTGCAAACTGGTCGACAAAATATGCCAGTGGATTTTACGGCAGCAATAAAAATGCCTTCAAATTCAGCATTTTTATGAATAATTGCCTGGTATTTATCTTCAAAAGTTAGTGGTAATTTCATGGTATAAAGATAAATATTCAAAGCCAATCCATGCTACCTGAAAATAGATATGGAATTTTCAATCAATAATCCTTTCAAGCT
>CAYREN010000232.1:0-7715 GCA_964423255.1 uncultured Roseivirgaceae bacterium
TAACTATTTATAAACCCTAAATATTCGCTCTAATAATCTCATTTTGATTTTAGTTGGCATTAGCTTTACAATTTTTGAAATCCACCAGTTCATCTTACCTGGATTAATGACTAACATCCCCTTAAGCATATTTTTCACAGCAATTTTTGCCACTTGTTCTGGCATGAGGAGCAATAATTTTGCCTTTCCTCCTTGAGACTCCAACCTTTCTAACCCACCCTTATTCGTCAATACAGGACCAGGGCATAGAATACTTACTAAAACCCCATGATGCTTTACTTCCTGGGAAAGAGCAAGAGAATAGGCATATACAAAATTTTTGGTACCCGTATAAACTGCTTTGTATGGCAATGGCAAAAATGCTTCCATGCTACTGGTATTCATAATATGTCCTCTGCCCATTTTCTTCATATTGGGAAGAAAATTATAAATCATTGAAATATAAGCTTTGCTATTGAGATCAAGCATTTGGTAATATCTCTCCAATGGAACATCTTCAAAATAACCGCCTTCACCAAATCCCGCATTATTTATGAGGATAGAAACTTGATAATTTTTTTTAACGCACCAGTCGTAAACTAATTTTGATGCATTTGTTTGGGTTAGGTCTATTCCAAGGGAATCAACTTTAGTATCGTACTTCTCTGAAATATAATTAAGAGTTGCTGTCAGCTCAGGAGTGTCTAATGCAATGAGTAAAGCATTGATATTTTTTTTCGAAAGTTCTATTGCTATTTCTTTCCCAATGCCCATGCTGGCACCAGTAATCAATGCATATTCATTATTGGAATTCATAAAAAAATATTTGTTTCATGAAATTATGCAAAGATAAAAGCCAAACGGACAATTTGAAAAAAAACTACGAAATCAACTGTATATTCATTTCTTGTAATCAAATGAGACAGGGAATGCCGAAATAAAGAATGGTCTTATTGCATTAATAGCCTGGATGTTTATATTGAGAATATTATAATAATTAACATGATTATTTGGTCGGTAACACTCTTTATTTATTAGGTATATGATAATTGAAAATGATTTATCTACAATTTATTTAAATCAATAATTCGAGCCTCTACTCTTCGGCTTTCTTCCTTGCTTACACCTTCATTTTCAGTTGCACCGAAACCCTTTGCAATAATTCTTCTTCTTACGATTCCGTGATGATTTAAATAATCCAGAACGGAAATTGCTCTTTGATTTGAAAGGTTTTTATTTGCCTCTTTATTTCCTTCCGAAGAAGCATATCCAGATATTTCAATTCCAAGGTCTGGATATTGCATTATATTTTTCATTATTAAATCGAGATCTTTTTCATACTTATTATTCAAGTTGCTAACGCCAGCATTGAAATAAATTTTTAGTCCCTTATTCAAAAGATGTTTATTATAATTAGTTGATGTTTTTTCCGTCATGTTTTTTTGCTCTTTAGCCTCTTTTGACACAAACATTGTGGGTAAGGAGTATATGATCATATCACCTACATTTTTTTTATCAAATTTACTTTCATCACTTTCGTCATAATAATAAATGCGCTTTGCAGTTTGAATTTTTTCGTTGCTATCATTGAAATCCACATCATCAATTAGATTTTCCAACATCATTAACTCTACAATGTAATCAATACCTGCTTGATCTGCAGCTTCAATCAAATCGCCCATAAGCTCATATACATCAATGCTATCATGTGTGATCAATGCTGCCTCGTATTCTTTTCTCACATCTTGCGAGCTTTCTTGGTGCGTCTTATAAAAAGCATTTTTAATTTCTACTTCTTGCCCTACTACTACATCAAAATGTTTTATGGTTTTTAAATTTATTTTTTGATAAAGTTCATAAAATTCCGTTTGATTTGGGACTTCGATATTGAGCGTATATGGCAAAAAACCTTCTGACTCAATGATCATATCATAGCTTTTGTTTGGTGGCAAAATAACCAGATAGTCACCGGTTTTTTCATTAGGGTGATATACATAATCTACTTTTTCTTTTGAATCTCTATCAACCATATAAATTTTAGTGGGCATAGGCTGGTTAGTTTTTACATTCAATATCCTTCCTCTAATCATAGTTAGAGGGATTGTTTCATAGTTTTCCGGCATATCCATCATATAAATATCCTGACCACCAAGGCCGCCTTTTCGATCAGACGAAAAGTATCCTTTTGACCCATCAGCTATTAGCGTGAAATAATTGTCATTGGCAGTACTATTGATTGGGTATCCCATGTTTTTAGGAATCGCCCACTCCCCGTATATAAGCTCAGTTTTATAAATATCGTTTCCTCCCATGCCTCTATGGCCATCTGTTGTGAAAAACAATAATTTTTTATTTGGGTGAATAAATGGAGCATCCTCATTGGCTTTGGTATTTATCTCTGCACCAAGATTTACTGCCCTGCCCCAAGTGCCATCATCTTTTTTATCTGATTTGTAAATATCCATTCCTCCATAGCCACCCGGTCTATTGCTCGCGAAATAAATGGTCTTGTTGTCAGGAGTTAAACTTGCAGTACTTTCAAGGTACTTAGATTGGATATGTTGGCCTAACGGTTTTGGTCTGCTCCAATTCTCCCCTTCTTTTTCGATTTGATAAATAGATCCTCTTGATAGGTCGCCTATAAAAATAAGCATAGTTTGCCCGTTGGCAGATATTCCCGCTGTCCCATAGTTATTTTGTGTTTGAACCTCTAGTACTTTTGGAGTTGACCATGATCCTGATTCGTTAAAAGAGATATTAATCTCTTCAGCAACATGTTCCCCTGTTTTACTATTTTCTATGGGTTTTAATGATGTAAATGCAATCACACTTTCATCAGCGGAGAGTACAGGATTATATTCTGTGTGTTTTGTATTTATCTCGTTACCAATACTTTCAACTACTACATTTTTTGGGATTCGCATGATATAATGTGCGTCCTTTGCTTGCAAAATCTTTTTTTCAATTGCGCTTTTGGCACGCTTATCGGATCCAATCAAATTGAGTTGTTTGGTGTACATCAAAAGTGACTGGTCTAACTGTTCATTATAATAATATGCATCTCCGAAGTCGAGATAATAATTATATGGTAATTCTTTGAAGGAGCTGATGCTAATATTCTCAAAATATTTTATTGACCGTACACGATCATTTATTTCATTGGATTCTCTCAAACACTTGGCAATTTTATAATTTAAATTTTCAATTTCTGCTGAAGCCTCTTCCAGTTTTAGATACAATGCCAGAGCTTCATTGTAATTTCTAACCTGAAATAATTTTTCGGCCTTGTTTTTAACTTTCGAAAGATTAATGTCTTGTCCAAAAGATGATTTGCCAAACCCAATTAGTATAATTATTAAAGCAAATACTCTTATCATACGCCTCATATCAATGTCCTAATTCACGAATTGAAACTTCAAACATAGGACATTAAGCGCTGGTTACTAATTCATTTTATTATGAAATATTACAAGGAAATGTTGTTTGAAGTAAATATCTTAAAAACATAATTTGCAATTGTATGAATATTACCTTTTCGAATTATTATATTTAATAATAAAATTATTTCTGTTATAATTGGAAGTAAAATAGCCGCTTATTATTAAAACATTATTTTAACTAATGACATGAAATGCTGGTAATAATTAGTGATTTACATTTGACAGACGGCACCTCAGGGACAACAATTTCGAGGCGAGCTTTTAAAATATTCAGGGAGCGATTAAGGGAGATGGCCTATGAGGCTTCCTGGAGAGCAGATGGAGCATATAAACCAATTGAACAAATTGACTTGCTTTTATTGGGAGATGTACTTGATGTGATAAGATCATCGAAATGGCTTGATGATAGTGTACGACCCTGGGATAATGCTCAGAGTTCTGATTTTATCCATAAGGTTCAAGAAATTAGTAGTGATATTTTAATAAAAAATGAAGCCGCTTTAAAGATTCTACAAGGATTAACCTCCGATGATAATCGTCTTAAAATAACTTTACCGCCCGTTGATGAAGAAGGAAATGCAGCCGAAATTGGATTTGAACCTGAGGCTGAAGGAAGAATACCGGTTGAGGTAAAAATTCATTATATGACTGGCAATCATGATTGGTTTTATCACCTTGAGGGAGAAGGTTATAATTTAATACGAAAATCAGTTGTTGAGGCCATGGGATTGGCAAATGATTCAAAGAAACCTTTTGCTCATAATCCAGCGGAATCGAGATTAATAAGTCAAGTACAAAAGGCGCATGATGTTTTTGCTCGACATGGTGATATTTACGATCCTTTTAACTATGAAGGTAACCGAGATTCTTCCTCTTTGGGAGATGCGATCGTAATAGAATTATTGAATCGCTTTCCTGCTGAAGTAAGAAGGCAGTTGGGAGACCAACTGCCCACTGAATGTCTGGATGGATTAAATGAAATTGACAATGTAAGACCTTTGTTATTAATCCCAGTATGGGTTGATGCACTGTTGGATAATACATGTAAAAATCAACCGGATTCTGCAGAAAAAGTAAAAGATATATGGAATGATCTAGCTAAGGACTTCTTGAAGCTAGAATTTGTAAGAAACAGAGATAAATGGTGGAATCCGTTGGATGCAGTTGACAAACTGGAGCTTGGGCTGAAAATTTCCAATAAATTTTCTTTTGATAAGATTGCTGACATTATAAAATGGTTTACTAAAAAGCAGAAGGCAGCAGGGGATACTTATCACGAATTTTCATTGGAAGAACAGGCATTTAAAGAAAAGATATCATTTATCGTTTATGGTCATACGCATAATTCTGAAGTTGTTCCGTTAGATACCAAAACTGGAAAAGACCAGATATATATTAATTCAGGGACATGGAGGGCAGTTTATGAAATGGCTAAGTCCAACACGAAAAATCCAAAATTTGTAAATTATAAAGTGATGACATACTTATCTTTTTATAAAGATGGAGAAAGAGGAGGGAGGAAATTTGAGGTTTGGTCAGGAAGCCTTGGATAAAAAAAACTGAAGTTTACACTTAACCAACTACTTTATAATGAATTATATTTCAAAATCCGTAGAACAAATCAAAGTTGAATACGATGTAATCGTCATTGGCTCAGGATACGGAGGAAGCATTGCTGCTTCCAGACTTTCAAGAGCAGGTCAAAAAGTATGCCTACTAGAAAGGGGAAAAGAGTTTGCCAAAGGCGACTTTCCCGAAGAAGAACTGGATGCATCTGGCGAGATGCAATTTGATTTTCCCAATAAACAAGTTGGATCAAGGTTGGGACTTTTTGACTTTCGAGTAAATAAAGAAATTAATGCTCTGGCCGGTTGTGGTTTGGGAGGTACCTCGTTGATTAATGCCAGCGTTTCTGTTTTGCCAGAAAAACGTGTTTATCAACAGGATCAATGGCCTAAGGCTTTTAGAGATGATGTTGATGGATTGTTTGCAGAAGGTGTGGAATTGGCCAGAAAATTCTTGGGGGCCAATGAGTATCCTGAAAATGATGAATTTCCACCACTCCCAAAGCTGGATGCTATGCGTCTGGCTGCAAATAAAATGGGTGCTAAATGTAACAAAATGGCACTTAATGTAACTTTTGAGGATGGCAAAAATGCCTTTGGATTCGATCAGAATAAATGTACGTCATGTGGAGACTGTGTAAGTGGATGCAACGAAAATGCTAAAAATACAACTCTTATGAATTATCTTCCAGATGCAGTAAATCATGGTGCAGAGATAATAACCAGAGTCAGCGTAAAATATATTGAGAAAAAGGAAGGTTATTGGTTAGTCCATTTTAAATATCAAAAATCAGGATCAGATAAATTTGATGGACAAACGCAATTTGTAAGAGCTAGGATAGTTATGTTGGGTGCTGGAAGTTTGGGAACAACTGAAATTCTATTGAGGTCTAAAGAAAAAGGCTTAGATATTTCTGATAAACTGGGAAAAAGATTTACCGGCAATGGAGATACCACAGGTTTTGCATACAATACAGACTATGAGATTAATGGAATCGGTTTAGGGAAAAATGCCCAAAAAGATAGATATGATAAACCTGGTCCTTGCATTACAGGTGTTATTGATTTAAGAGATCAGAAGGACTTACATGATGGTATTGTAATTGAAGAAGGGGTAGTGCCAGGAGCGATTTCAGCAACTCTTGGACCGGCATTGGCAGCAATTTCTAGGATTTCAGGAGAAGATATGGATGGTGGAATAGGTGATTATCTCAATGAAAAATGGCGAGAAATTAAAAGCCTGGTTGGTGGCGCATATACCGGTGCAATGAAAAATACATTGACTTATCTAGTAAATACTCACGATGATGCTAATGGTAAAATGTACTTGAAAGACGACAGGTTGAGGATAGACTGGCCTGGTGTTGGCAAACAAAAAGTATTTAAAAATGTAGAAGAAAAACTAAAAGAAGTAACCACCGGACTTGGAGGAACTTATATACCGAACCCATTGTGGGGAAAGGCAATGGGGCATGATTTAATTACCGTTCACCCTCTCGGTGGTTGCTCGATGGGTGAAAATGCCGAAAGTGGGGTTGTTAACCACAAAGGGCAAGTATTTGATGGAAATAGGGGTCATAATATTCATGAGGGATTATACGTTTGTGATGGGGCAGTTATTCCAACAGCCTTAGGTGCCAATCCATTACTGACTATCTCTGGAATAGCCGAAAGAACCTGCAAATTGATAGCAAAAGACAAAGGCTGGACTATTGACTATAAAGTTGATTCAAGCACAAGAAAAACAACCCACGATATGAAACCGGGTATTCAATTTACGGAATCTATGAAAGGTTATATTCAACCAACGGATGATATAAATTTGGATTATCAGGCTGCTTATGATGATGGCAAGGATAAGAAAAATTACTTCGAATTTGTTTTAACAGTCATTTCTGATGATGTGACAAATATGCTTGAAAATGAGCAACATCAAGCTCGAATGGCAGGGACAGTCAAATGCCAATTTCTATCGCCAGATCCACTGACGGTTACAAATGGTGTATTCAATCTTTTTGTAAATGATCCCGTAAATAGAAATACGAAATTAATGAAATACAGTATGAATCTTACCACCAAAAATGGCATACAATATTATTTCCAAGGTTTTAAATCTATACACGATGATAAAGGATTTGATCTTTGGGAAGATACCACTACTTTGTTTATTAAAATATACAAGGGAATTGATGATAATGTACCTATAGTTGCTATAGGGAAACTGAAAATTCTTCCTGTTGATTTCATGAAACAGATGACTACGGTTAAAGTGATCAATGGAAAAAATCTCGCTGAGAGTTTAAAATATCAAGCAGCATTTGGAAAATATTTTGCCGGAGCGCTATTTGATACCTATGGTGGAATATTTACTAAATAAAGCTATAATAATCCTGACACCTCCCCTCGTAATAATTGCGATAATTGCGTGTATCTGCACTTGAAGTTTATAATTTTTTAACATGAAGTGCATCCGGAGGAAGCCATGATTTTAGCAATCATCGTCCATAATATTATTGGCGTTATTACTGATATTGGCTATTCCTATTTTATATAGATACTGAATTCCAGAATAGGAGTATTATTTATGATGGCTTTTTGGATAATTAATATGTTTGTTGGGATGCCTATAGCAGGACGTGGATTGTTGGGATTAAACGATGGCCTCATGATACTGACCACAATATTTATTCTACATATTGTATTTGGATTATGTTTGGGGTTGGTCGCCAAT
>CAYREN010000233.1:0-7712 GCA_964423255.1 uncultured Roseivirgaceae bacterium
TAATACATTTCCATCAAATTTTTCAATGGGAAAATATGTTCTTCATCTCCGGGTTCCCAAAACCATTCGTGACGACCATTGTACCCTCGCAAAGGAGCATCACTCATGGCCGGCATCCAGTACTCCCCTTCCGGATCACCTTGTTTTAACAACTTCATATGCTCCTTCTGGGTATCTCCGGCATGGGAATAATAATTGGGGAAAGTTGCCCACGAAGGGTAGGGAACTGTCCCTGATTCGGATCCTCCCCACCTGACTTCGGCATATTGATTGTTGTGGTAAAACAAGCTGTTGGGCTGGTACTGTTGAATAATCGGCAATACATCCGGGACTCCATTATCCGGGTGATCAGCACCACCATCAAACCAAATTTCAAACAATTCTCCATAGTTTGTACATATTTCTTTTACCATGCCTTCAACCATGTGGTTGTACCACCTTTGCCGGTTCTCTCTGAATTCTCCATCACCATTTACCTGGAAGTTGTGTACCCCAACAAAAGAGTTCCAGCGAATGCCGAGATAAATCCCTGGCTTAATTCCATACTTTCTACATGAGTTTACAAAATCGCGTACAATATCACCTTTCCCATTTTGATATTTCAATGCCTTCATACAATATGGATTTACATCTGATTGATAAAGCGCAAAGCCTGTTTCATGCGTCGCTGTAAGAATAGCAAATGTAAATCCGGCATCCTTAATTGACTTAATCCATTGGTCGGTATTCAGTTTTTCCGGATTAAAAACCTGGTAATTGTAAATCGGGTCAATGCGATTGTTGCCTTGCCCATATTTCTTTCCATCAAAAACATGGAGATCATAGCTAAATAATGCCCCTATTTCAGCTTCTTGCCAAGCCAATTGTCGTTTATTTGGCACCGGGATTTTATTTTCCTTTATTGGAATAAATATAATATAAGATTCATCACCTTTTTTTACCGCCAGACTCATCACCTTTGGCTCATCATTTTCTGTAAAAACAAATGGTCGTTCAAGCCTGTTCGGAATTAATTCACTGCCATCCTGGATTGGAACTGATTTTGCCATCAATACATATTCCGTAGCCTTTTTCCAGTTTATCCCATCAACCGAACTGACCATCCCAATAAATGAATGTGCATGGAATACACCATAATAATAATCTCTTTTGTGGTCGTACCACAGTGACATATCTTCTGTGTCCAAATTATCAATTACAGGTTTATTCTGTATTTCGAATGGCCCTGTAGGTGAATCGGAAATTGCCATGGCCTGATTGCGGATGAACCTCTTTTCGTTGGGTTTATCACCTTTAATAATAAGATAATATTTGCCATCTTTTCCTCTGTCAATGGCTGGGTTTACTGTTAGCGTAGTTATTGGACCGGATGGCTCTATCAGCGGTTTATCCATCCTTTTCCATGGGCCGTTGATTGAGTTGGAAACTGCTACACCTGTCCGTTGGTTGGGACGTAAAAATTTCCAGTTGGGATGAGAATAACCGGTAATTGAAGTTTCTAATAAATCACTTTCTGAGTATGTATTAATTCCAAGATTGGTAGAAATATAATATAGGTAGTATTTGCCTTCGAAGGATTTTATTTTTGGATTGTGTGCTGTGATGGCATCCCAATGTCCCTTGCCTCGTCCCTCCAGTACTGTTTCCTTAAATTTCCATGGCCCGGCAGGATTTTTGGCAACGGCATGGGCAATTTCTGAATATAGCAACCAACCTGTAAATTTGTACTCCTTTTTCCAGCGGGAATAGAAAAGATGATACTTGCCATCGTTACCTTTTATAATGGAAGAACCCCAATTGTAATAATCAGCCGTTTTAAAAATATTTTCTTCAGAAATAGGTTGCAGGCGGTCTTTGAAAAAAAGAATATCTTTTTGGGCTTGGGCCATTATTGCTGAAGGAAGAAATATCAAAATTAAATATATTAGTGGCCTCAAATACCAAGAATTGTTAATCATCGATAATAGTGTATTAATAAATTTAGTACAAATCCAGAAAATCTTCATCAACTTTATAGTTTTCATGTAACAAGAGTTCGAATAGCAATTTGATAATTGAAGTATTTCATTCCTAAAGTTATTTTATTACAAACCATGTTTGTGAGTGTGCTGGTATTTCGACATCAATCCATGTCATATTATTGCGATCGATTTTTATTGACTTCTGTGAGCCATCTTGTTCAGAAAATTGTGCTACATCTTTTATTCCTGTGTAGTAAAGGTTCACTTTAATGCTGCGTTTTATTGGTTCATTTAATGGATTGTAAACCATCAACAACCCTTTCTCATCACCTGTTGGGTCGATATGTAATATTGCATCGTAATCGTTTCCATCTGGGCGGCGAACATGGATAATGTCGCCATCTAAAATTTCACGATGCTTTTTATAAAAATCTACCCATTTTATCACCAGTGCCTTAGTTTCATCAGTATCGTAAAGCTCTTTTCCTCGCCATGCCGCCTGGACTCCGGCACCAAAAAGGTTTGCTAATCTCTGTCCATAACTATCAAGATGTTTGTGTAGAGGTTCTAAAGTAGCGTAGGCACCACCTCCGTGGTATTGTACCAGAGGAACATGCATCCAACCCATTGATGGGGTTTTAAACCATGTGCCATCATAAATATTTTGTCGCTCGATAATTTCTTGCTGAGCTCGGGGCAACGACCAGTTGGTTTCTCGATATCCCATTCCTACT
Source organism: uncultured Roseivirgaceae bacterium (assembly GCA_964423255.1). Lineage (GTDB taxonomy): Bacteria > Bacteroidota > Bacteroidia > Cytophagales > Cyclobacteriaceae > JAAUQL01. The sequence goes on from CAYREN010000233.1 coordinate 2,696, forward strand.
TTACTTCCTCCATTCAGAAAATACCAGTCGGGGATATTCAAGAAAATGCCTTTTCCCCGGGCCCACTTATAATAATCGCTAATTACTTTAAACTGGTTCCAACGACTATCAGCAAGCCCTTTATGTCCGGGATGCTCCGTTGAGGTGCAGACATCACCTGGATAAGAACCATCATGCTCGAAATTGTCGAATCCTGTTTTTTCCATGAAATTATAAAGTTTGCTGAAATACGCCTCTCCCCACTTGCTACAAATACATGGTGAATTACCAAACTGAGGTTGCATTCCATCTGGCATTACGACATCATTACCTCCACCAACCTTGCGACTTGCCAGCAAAGAATAACCACCCAACGTCACATTTTTTGAGTGAGCATAATCGGAGAGCATTTTCATACGGCTGATATTTTGCTGGCTGGTGTCTTCGATATCGAATCCACTTCCAAAAGTTAAGATCACCTTCTCGAAACCCACTTCTGCACATTGGTCTATAACTGATTTTACGGCTTCAGTTTTGGCAAACCGTGCATGCATCATCACAGGGTTTTCTGTTGCCCATGGAGCGATAGCGCGAAACATCCGGCGCATTTCCAAACCTTTGCGCTCGCGTTCTCGGGATGAATGTATCAATTCCCAAACCCGATGGCTATCGAATGATGCTTTTGAGGCTACTGTTTGTTCAGGCCCATATTCGGGCCGCACGATCAGCAAACACGGATTTTTGCGTGGCCAATTAATTTGTGTTTTGTATAGCGGGTCTATTTCCCATTCGTAAGCCTTTCCCTCACCATTTTCATATTGCATTCCCCCACCGCAATCGTAGTCGGTTTGAATGGTGATGTTGGGTAACATCCAGTTATTTTTATATTGTGGCTCGTTGCGAGGCTCAACTGCGGCAAGTATCTCGCTTTTAAATTTATTTATCTGTATAGATTGCCCAGAGTTATTATCAATAGTAATCCATTTGCAGAACAGTGGCATATTATCGTACAGTTCGTAATGCACGTTTACTACAACATCCTTGAGGTAATTATATTTTTCTGTGCCGATCTGTATTGTTTCATCAGGAATCTCTCCCAACATTAGAAACTCTTCGATTTGACAACGCCCTCGCTCACCAATATCTTTGTTATCTGATTTATTTCCCATCCAGTCCATTTTACCTACACGAACCAATGTTGGGGATTCATTTACAGAAGTAATCCCAATCACAGTCCACGACATTTTATCGTATGAGTATTCACCAATTATTCTATCTCCTTTAATTTCTAACCGTAACCAGACAGCTTTTCCCGATTGTAATCCTTTAATATTTTTTTCTCGCTCACCATCAAAAAACCCAAACTGATTATTGCCAGGGCGAAGATTAATTTTAATCACCATATTGGGATAAACCAATCCAAGTCCAGGCCCCCAATTAGTAGATTTATCAGTGCCCGGATTAATTTTTGCAAGAAAAACCTTCGTTCCTTTTTCTATTTCTTGCTCAGCGAGAACTGCGGTATTTGCCAACGCCATGATTTCTCCGGCCTTTCCTTCATTAAAAAAAGAGTTCCGTTTGTCGGCATTCGAGGCGTAAATTTTCCAATTACTGGTTATTTTTTTAAACTCATCTTTCACCAATACTGGGCGACTTTTATCTGTAAGTAAATTTGCCGAGATAATTCCTAATGCCTGTTTATCGAGTTGATAACTGAAAATAAGCTCTTTCCCTGGAGGAGGCCAGGGTAAATCTTTTGGCATCCACTCTAACCTTTTCTTCCAAGGGAATCGTTCTTTCGTCTCTTCCAATTTGTAATTGATCATTTTGAAAGCCGAAGGGTCTGCTTTCAAATTTTCAATCCATTCTTCTGACAAGTAATTGTGAATGGGTTGCCCGATGAGCCCTCCTACATTTAGTGTTAATCCATCAATCTCAACCTCTGCTTCGGGGCGAACAGAACGCAAAAACGATTCGTTATTTACAAGGTGGTCTAAACCAACGGTTGCACAATTTGGTTGAACAGTAAATGTACGGGTAACAATTCCGTTGCTAAGGACCAGTTTCCCATCACTGGTTTTAAAAAGGCTGGTTTTTTTATCAACTGCATCAACCAACCAATCGCCGTAAATAGTTTCTGCATTTTTATCAAATAATTTTAAATCTTGTGCTTCCGCATTGTTAAAAAATAGTTTGCTTATTACTAATAAACACCAAAGAATAGAGTATTTCATTTTTTAGTTTTTTTTTATCTTTAGAGTTGGCTATTTATTTACTGTGACAAATAATAGCGCATTTGTTAGCCTGACAGCAGTGTACATAACTTTAATTTTCTCCAGTCTCTCTGGTTTCATTTACATAAAAATAGCGGAGCACACAGCTATTGCCTACGCTTAATGTATTTTTTTCATTACTGAGGCGAAGTTGCAGCGTATGACTATTTTTACCTAGTCCATCGGCAAGTGTGAAATACCATGGCAAATGATAGCTTTTACTGTGCTTAGTAAATAGGTCTTGTTTTTTCCATTCACCACCATCAATACGAAATTCGATAATTCCGGCATCAGGCCCTGCGGCCACCGCAATTCCCACTGCATTTCCTTCAAACTTGAAGTTCAATTTCTTGGCAGGATATTTTCCCACTAACATGGGTACGTCAATAAAATTAGCACGCGTCCTGGCTTTGATCCCTGGTTTCCAATTTTCTATAAATCCCCATCCTTTTGCCGGCTTTATATCTTTGGATAGGATTAAAGTGCCATTATCGTAACAAGCGGCATCTAGTTTATCTGGAATTTGGTAGATAACAATTTTATCATCATCAGCAACACTACCATTCCAGGCAATATCAAGGAAATTCAACATGGAGTGGGAATAAATTCCCTGACCGAAAGGAGAGGGGTGGAGGTTTTTGAAGTCGTCTTTCCAGGTAAACTCACCGGCATCAATTCTGTCGGTCACCTCTTTTGCCAGGTTCAAAATCGGTATGTTGTAGTGTTCGGCAACTTTATCGTGATACTGAATCACCTGCGGTACCTTCTCGTGCCTGTAATCCTCTATTTTTGCGGGATCAACAAAATACATAAAAACGATGTCAGTTGTAGGATCACTCATTCTGGCTTTCCTCACAATCCCTTCCATGGAGCGAATTATCTCATTTTCTGATCTCCCTTTTCCTCCATCGTTGACTGCGGCCTCAACAAAAAGCAAATCTACCGGGCCATTTTTCAATACATCTCTTTCCATTCTAAATACATCTTCAGTGGAACCGAAAGAGGGAATCCCCGCAGCGATAAACTCAAACTCTACTTCCGAAAAACGGGTTTCAAGATAATTGCTAATGCTATCGCGCCACCCATGATTGTAAGTGATTGATCCTCCCAGAAAGGCAACCCGTGCTTTTTTCTGCTGTTCAAATTTGATGAAGGAATTCTCTAAACCATTTCGCATAGTGTGATAATCAGTTGAACTCAGTTTCGGTTTGGGTAATGCAGTATTGTATTTTATAAAATCAGCGCCAAGGCGTGGTGTTTCTATCTCGAAATGATGCCCCCACAAATCCTGCTTTCCTTCTGTGCATGGCACAACCGTAGCGATCCCTCCCAATTTGATGAAGCGGTCAACCAAGACCATGGTGTTTTCAGCGGGAGGAACAACACCGTCTTTCAAACCAATCATGTGCAACACCGGCACTTTTGCTTTTGCAAGTTTTTCCAGGTGATCGATTGGATTGTTTAAATACCCTTTGGCCTCCTCGTCAGATGCAAAACCATACTCTTTTTTCAATTTTTCCCAGTCAGCAGGACTGCCCTTGCCCGTACCAAATCCACCCGGCCAGCTTTTGAAATCGCACACCGGAGCCTCTGTGTAAATGCAATTTACCTTATCGATATTCTCTTTTGCCCAGTTGTAAACAAACAGTCCACCACGACTTACTCCTTCGAGCGCTACCTTTTCATTGAAACTACGCACTTTCGTTAAATAGTCATAAAAATTATTCCAAACAGCTACCGCATTGGGGCTGCCATATTGATTATTTGTATTGATATACACCACATGATAACCTTCGGAAAGCAAGATGCTGTCCATCTGGTAATGCCAGTTTGGAAAACGTGCGCGCCACACCCAAGGGTTTCCAGCAAGCACTTTTTTGGGTTTAACAATATGTGCCTTATGCCTGGCAAAATCAAACTCATATTTTTCAAAACCATGCCAATTGGTTTTTAGACCCGGAAAATCCTGGCTGACCAAAACTGCCTCTTCTTCTGTTATTTGCTTATAAATAATTTTTGCCATTTCACCCGAACCTTCTGCGTTGGGATGAATGCTATCAGGAAACATTTTCCCTGTTTCAATCATCGGTGTATAAAGATCGATAAAATGTACATCGCTCTTTTGAGCTACACTTTTTACCATTGGATAAATTTCATTTTTTATAACCTCATCTCGTATTCCCCATCTGTTTCCAAATGCTGGAACTGGCGCTACGGCATAAATATTGGTTTGAACAGAAAGTGTATCGAAGGCCGTGATCATACGCTGATAATCACTTTCAAAATTATCTTTATATTTCCAATTATCTGGTTTGCTATCGTTGGTGCCAAGCATAATAATCACGATGTCTGGTTTCCAGGCAATGGCATCAAAAAACCTTTCTTCATTCATAAATGCTGGCACGGCCTTTTGCAACATCGTTCGGGATGAAAAACCATAATTCCGAACATAATACCTCTTGCCGAGCATTCGTGCAAGCTGTGCAGGGTAGGCATCTCTTGGCTTATCGCTTATTCCTGCCCCATAGGTAATGCTATTGCCAATGCAGGCAACTTTAATAATTGTCTTATCCTGCCCCCAAATGGTAAAATTTAGTAATAGAAAAAAGATAAAAAGAAAAGAGGTTTTTGTTTTCATTTTTATGGGGTTATGTTAGTCCAACTAAACTTTTTGCAAATTAAACCATAATTGATTTAAGGGGATCTATATTAATTCATTCGCATCAAAATTTTCATAGTGTTTTAAAGACAAGGAAAATTTATGA
>CAYREN010000234.1:0-1780 GCA_964423255.1 uncultured Roseivirgaceae bacterium
CTCTAATTTGAATTTCATCGATAATGAAATATTTTTTCGCTTTTTTAGAAAATTTGAATTTGCCAATAGCCAATGCAGGCGAATAGTTAAATCCTGCACCGACAAAATGACTTGTAAAGCCAGATAAATCGTAATCTGATGTGTAGTATTCAGTATTGGATTCATGTTCCTTATAAGGAGCGAAATATCTTGTTGCCGTTTGATTGTGAATTCTGTAAAAAGGCTGAAAAGAAATGAAATTTGTGATTTTGAAAGGCATTTCAATATTAAACGTATGAGCCTCAATGCCAAAGGAATCACGATAGTATCTATAAAATGTTCTGAATATTATTCTGTCTCCAAGAAAATAATGCAATCGCATAGAAATAGGGATACGATATTTGTTTTTAGGCAATTTTTCAACTCTTGGCAAATCTTCATCCTGGAAATAAACCCGATGATAAGGTGCTGATAAAAGTCCTGTTTGAATAATCGCCCCAAGAGAGATTGAAGCTTGCAAACGTTTATTTATCACCTGACTTAGCAACAAAGTGAAATTTGAAGAATATCGTTTGTCAGTATCGACATATTCAATTCCACTACTTTTAAGTTCAACAGGATAAAGCTTTCGGATATGATAGTAAAGTGCCCATTTGTCTACAAAGAAATTTGCAGAAAATTTCAACTCTCTATTTTGATTTTTGGAAAGCAAAGAATAGTAACCTCCTAAAGAAACCGATCCAAAATACTCTTCAAGAAAAACCCTGCCTTTTATCCCATAAGATCTTCTACTTGCTGTATCATAGGTGCTATAAGTAACGTCAAGGTATATCGGTTGGTCTGCATAAGAGGCAGAGGTGATTGTATTAGGATTTATATTATCATAAGAAGCAGAGGTGAAATAGCTTATTCCATTTTCTAACCTGAGGTTCTTATTATTTTTAAGTGGCACATTTACTACGATAATCGAGGAATAATCATTAAATTTTTCAGTACCCAAACCTCCAGTTACGGCAGATTTATTTCCTTCTTGATCATAGTAACTAAAGAGAAAATCTATCTCAATTTTTCTATTGTCATTTTCGCTATTTTGTCCGAAAACAGTTACTGGGAATAATAAAAATATGTAAAAAAAAAATTTCAGTTGCATCCACATCCGCTTCCTGAGTTGCCATTATTTCCACCAACAGCACCTTCGCGGTAAGACTGAAAGTTAGATTCAAATATTTCTATTTTTTTATCAGAGAGATCCATTTCCGGATCATTGAGATATACTTTTTGATATCCCTTTACCGACGCACATGAAAGAAAAAATAATGAGATCAATATAGCAATTGCTATTACAAAACTATTTTTTGTATTTGAAATTTTCATTGTCGAAATCATTTATCAAAAATAGTAAAAAGTGGTAATTTTATTTTCTAAATAAGTAGTAGAAATCGATTTCATTGAAAATAAAATGAATAAAATTTTTGATTCAATTAGGTATTTTGATTTTGTTTAAATATTGTAGTTTTTTCATTCTAAACTTATACAAGTTCCATATTCTATTTAATTATTAATTGGCGAGATTAAAGAATTAACTTTTCAAGTTTTTTAAATTTATTGATTTCACATCAAAAAAAATCGTTAAATTTTTTTGATGCAATTATTATATGAATTAAGGTTAAATTATGAGCCTAAATTCTGGTAATAGGCAATTAAAATCATAATTTTGGTTTGTTAACTTAAAAATTATTTTCCATCATGAGTAAAGCGCATTTTCCATTTATTTGGATAACTGTGTATTTTTTCATCTTTA
>CAYREN010000234.1:1880-3610 GCA_964423255.1 uncultured Roseivirgaceae bacterium
ATGAGTAAAGCGCATTTTCCATTTATTTGGATAACTGTGTATTTTTTCATCTTTAGCTGTACCTCCAATAATGATATGGATGTACCCGAAAGAGCAACAATGGTCATTAAAATGACCGAATATGTTCCTGACCCACAAAATATCGAGGAACAAGTTATCAATTCACTTAATATCAATGATCAAGCCCCGGATTTCTACTTGCCAGGTGTTGGCGGTAATTTTTATTCTCTAAGTGATTTTGACACAACAAAAGTTTTGGTAGTGATATTCACTTGTAATCATTGCCCAACATCACAGGCATATGAAGATCGAATAATTAAACTGGTGGATGATTATAGCAATGAAAATGTTAGGATAATCGCTATTTCACCTAATTCTGTAAAGGCCATGTTACCTGAAGAACTGGGGTTTTCAGATATGGGAGATTCATATGAGGAAATGATTTTAAGAGCTAATTATAAAAAATTTAATTTTTTGTATTTGTATGATGGAGATACGCAGGAAGCATCTATGAATTATGGACCGGAGTCAACACCTCAAGTTTTTGTTTTTGATAGAGAAAGAAAACTAAAATATAAAGGTAGAATTGATAAATCTGAAAAACCTGGAACCGCCAATGCCAATGATTTACGAATTGCCATGGATGCTGTTTTACTTGATGTGGATATTTTAGACCCCTTGACAAAAGCATTTGGCTGTTCTGTAAAATGGGGATGGAAAAATAAATGGGCTGAAAAGATAAGTAACGACTGGGCAAAGATGCCGGTTGAAATAGATGAAATTAGTACAAATGGTGTTAAAGTTTTAATGAAAAACAGCTCTGATAATTTGTTGTTGATCAACATCTGGGCAACATGGTGTGGGCCTTGTGTTGTTGAGTATCCCGAATTTATCAACATGTACAGGATGTATGTTGGCAGAAATTTTGAATTTGTTTCACTATGTGTGGATAATCTTAATCAAAAGGATAAAGCTTTAACTTTTCTTAAAAAGTACAATTCATCCGTCAAGAATTATATTTACAACGGTGGCGATATTTATAAGCTAATACCAACCATAGATCAGGGTTGGAGTGGTGCTTTACCCTACACTATTTTGTTAGAGCCGGGTGGGAAAGTTGTATATAATAATGCTGGAATGACTAACCCGCAGGAATTAAAGAAAGTTATTGTTGATCACGCACTGATAGGGAGATATTATTGATTATATACAAATTTTATCTAATGGGTCCAATTTGTTTTAACACCCTAATTATTTGAATTAACCCTATTCTTCTTTATCCATTCCCTGGCATTTACAAAAGCTTCTACCCATGGTGTTACTTCATCGTTTGTTCTGTCAGATGGATAATGAGCCCAATTCCAAGGATAGGTGGCCCTTTCAAGGTGTGGCATCATCACGAGATGTCGACCATTTGCAGAACATAAAGACGCAGTATTATAGTCAGATCCATTTGGATTGGCCGGGTATGAAGATTTCGAATACTTCATTGGGATATGGTAGGTTAATTCATCTTCCGGTAAATTGAACTTCCCTTCTCCATGTGCAACCCAAATACCAAGCTTGCTTCCAGCAAGTGTGCTGAGCATTACAGAATGGTTTTTTTGGATATCAACATTGAGGAATGCAGATTCAAATTTATCCGATTTGTTGTGTAACATTGTTGGTTTTTGTAGATGATCTGGCGTAACTACACCCAGTTCGATCATAAGTTGACACCCATTGCATAC
>CAYREN010000234.1:3710-5731 GCA_964423255.1 uncultured Roseivirgaceae bacterium
AACTTGTCGCCACATTGCTTGGCATCTAACAAGGTAGAAGTTCCAAACCAAATGTCTCTCATTTCGTCAATATCAAATTCGATTTTTTTATGGATGTCATTTATTCTAATATTAAATTGATCATGGATGGTTCCAATTTTTTTGTAATTAATACCATCTTCTTCGAGAATATTGATTGCCTCACTATTTGGATCAATTTGTATGACTATTCCCGAATTTTGGCTGAATAATGTTTTAACTAAATCAGATTCTTCAAAAGAAGACAAATCCAGATCAAGGCCAATATGATTTTGTGCAAAGGTCATTTCGAGCAAGGTAGTAATCATTCCACCAGCAGAAATATCATGGCCGGCAATAATCAATTCCTCATTTATAAGTTTTTGAATGGTTGAAAAAGCAATTTTGAAATACTCAGGATCAGCAACACTTGGCGTTTCGTTGCCAAGCTTATTTAGTGTTTGTGCAAAAGAAGATCCACCAATTTTAAAATTTTGCTTAGAAAGGTCAATGAATAATATTATTGAATCTGTGACGTCCTTAATTACTGGCTCGACAATTTTTTTAATATCAGATACTTCACCTACAGCCGAAATAATTACGGTACCAGGAGCAAATACAACGGAATTGTCAGGGTATTTTTGGGTCATGGAAAGGGAGTCTTTTCCTGTAGGGATATTGAGCCCCAAAGCAATGGAAAAATCTGACGCTGCTTTCACTGCATCATATAACCTTGCATCCTCTCCAGGGTTTTTACACGGCCACATCCAATTGGCACTCAATGAGATTCCTTTAATCCCACCTTCAATTGGAGCCCAAATGACATTGGTTAGGCTTTCTGCTATGGAAATTATAGAACCATTTTTTGAGTCTATAATTGCTGGAATTGGTGCATGTCCTAAAGCTGTTGCTACACCTTTTTCGCCTTTATAATCTAATGCACTAACACCTAAGTTATTTAATGGCAATTGCAATGGTCCAGCACACTGTTGCTTGGCTACTTTTCCGGTAACTGATCTATCAACTTTATTAGTAAGCCAGTCTTTGCAACCTACTTCTTCAAGCTGCAACACTTCTTTTATATAATCAGTGATTTTGGATATTTCATATTCGGGTTCTTGAAATTGATGAGAGATATTGGTGTCTCTCATGATGGTTTTCGGAGGGTTGCCAAACATATCTTCGATTTTCAAATCGATGGGTTTGGTGCTTCCTTCTTTGTGATCGAAGGTAAACTGAAGATCTCCGGTAGTTTCACCTACTACATACATTGGAGCACGTTCTCTTTCAGCAATATCTTTTAAAAATCCAGTATCTTTCTCTTTCAATATCAATCCCATTCTCTCTTGAGATTCATTTCCTACAATTTCTTTATCCGAAAGTGTGGGATCTCCAATAGGTAATTTTTCTATTTGTATTTTTCCGCCAATATTTTCAACAAGCTCAGAAAGACAGTTTAAGTGCCCACCGGCACCATGATCATGAATTGAGACAATAGGGTTGTTTTTTGACTCTGCCAGAGCTCGAATGGCGTTTGCAACCCTTTTTTGCATTTCAGGATTTGATCTTTGTACGGCATTCAACTCAATCGCATTGTCAAATTCTCCAGTTGCCACAGAAGATACAGCACCACCGCCCATGCCAATTCTATAGTTGTCGCCACCCATCAAAACTATTTTATCTCCTTTTTTAGGGTCATCTTTCAGGCTGTCAATCTTCTTGCCGTAGCCTATTCCTCCGGCAAGCATTATCACTTTATCATAGCCATACTGCTTATTATCTTCAAAATGTTCGAATGTCAACAAGCTTCCGCAAATGAGAGGTTGACCAAATTTATTTCCGAAGTCGCTGGCACCATTGGAAGCTTTAATAAGAATTTCTTCTGGTGTTTGGTAAAGCCATTTACGTGGTTTTATTTTTTTTTCCCACTTTTTTTCCTTGCCAAGCCTGGGGTAGGAGGTCATGTAAACTGCAGTACCCGCCAATGGCATGGAAGCCTTTCCACCTGCAATTCTATCGCGAAT
>CAYREN010000234.1:5831-7694 GCA_964423255.1 uncultured Roseivirgaceae bacterium
TTTACCTGGGAAAAACCAAAAATCTCACTGTCGGTAAGCTGTCGCTTTAGTTTAATACTTAATTGTTTGAGATAGGTGATTTCATCTTTGCTAAGAGCCAAGCCTTCTTTTGTATTATAATTAGAAATATCCTCGATATACTTTACAGGTTCAGGAGTGTTTTCAACAGTAAATATACCTTGGTCAAGATCATTATAAACCTGCTGCAACATCGGGTCAAAGTTATGAGCAGGATCTTCATTGAGTATAAATTCTTCTATTCTTTCAATGCCGGAAACCCCCATATTTTCTGTGATTTCAACTGCATTCGTACTCCACGGTGTAATCATTTCTTTCCTTGGACCAATAAAGGTACCCTCCATAATATGTGCATCAATAAAATGAGCATCGCCGAAAAGCCATTTTAGTTTACCAATCTCAATAATGTCAAGATTCTGAGATGATTTGACCGCTAAAAAGGCTTTTGAAGACCTGAAGAATAACACCATATGGAGAGAGATTAATAGGGTTTAAAATTTGCCACAAAAGTAAGAAATCTATATTGATGAAGCTCTTAAACTAATGATAATTTAGCTGTTTCAATCAATAATTATTTTGTGATTAATGAAACTATGAGAAGTCAAAATATTTAATGTTAATTTATTGAGGTGTATAAATTGGATATACAGTTAATTAGAGTCAACAAAATGCATGAACACCTAAAACAATTCACACCAAATTGAATATTTTTTGTTTACTTAAAACAAGGCGAAATACAGATTTTTCAATCAAAAGAGTAATTGTTAATCTGTGTATTATCTAAATTTTATTATTCAAATATTTTTATAACCTTTAGTTCAACAAATTATTGGAAATATGCGAATTCATATCACGCTGATTATATTGCTGTTTTTATTTGGACAGGTTAGTGTTTGTCTGGGTAAAAAGGAGATTATATATGTTGGCACTTTTTCTGAGAGAGGAAGTCTGGGTATATATGTTTTTGAATATGATCGAAGTGTCAATAAGTTTGAATTACTCCAGACAATATTATCACAAGGAAGTCCTTCATTTATTGATGTAAGTCCAAACGGTAAGTTTTTGTTTTCTGCAAATCGAGAAGGGATCTATGGAAAAGAAAAATGGGGATCAGTAACCTCCTTTGCTGTAGACTCTGGTACAGGGCAGCTGAAAGAGATAGAAAATCAATATTCATTTGGCGATAGTCCTTGTCATATAAGTGTACATCCATCTGGAAGATACATTATTGTTAGCCATTATAAAGGAGGGAACTTTGTTGTATTGCCAATAAATGATAATGGCCAAATAGGAGAGCCAACAGCAAATGTACAATTAAGCGGAAAGGGAACTATAATGCCAAGACAGGATCGACCACATACACATTCTGCAATACCCTCAGCTGATGGAAGGTTTTTGTATGTGTCAGATTTAGGATTAGATAAAATATTAATCTTTGAATTCGACGTATCTACAGGAAAGGTTAATCCGGCTGATCAGGCCTTTATAAGAACTATTCCAGGGTCGGGGCCAAGGCATTTTACAATCAATTCGAAAGGGACTTTTGGTTTTTCAGCTGAGGAACTTTCATCTTCAATTTGTAGTTATAAAATCGATAAAGAAAGTGGAGCATTACAGCGAATTCAAAGACTACCAGCTTTACCTTCTACTTTTTTTGAAGATAACTCAAGTGCAGACATTCAACTAAGCCTTGATGGCAAAATTGCCTATGTTTCAAATCGTGGTTATAACGGACTGGCGGTATTTAAAATTAGTGGTAATGGAAAAATGAAGAATATTGGCTACGTACTAACAATTGGCGATAGACCCAGAGGAATATATTTAGATGTGAAAGGTGAGTTTATG
>CAYREN010000235.1:0-7670 GCA_964423255.1 uncultured Roseivirgaceae bacterium
GTTAGCACACTACCTTCTGGAGCCAGACATGCGGCACAATATGGATGTGTTGGCAGAGAATTATCTTAATTATTCTCCAGTCTCTATTAAATCTCTGATCGGTGGGAAAGGTAAAAAACAGGGATCAATGCGTGATGTTGAAATTGATAAGGTTGTACAATATGCAGGAGAAGATGCCGACATCACACTGCAATTGAAATACAAACTGGAAGAATTGATTAATGAAAAAGGGATTGAAAGACTGCTTTATGAGCTCGAATTACCTCTTGTAAATGTCCTGGCAGATATGGAATATGAAGGCGTTACCGTTGATAAGCATGTTTTAAGTGAGATTTCAGAAGAATTAGCTAATTTGAGTGAGCAAGTCGAAAAAGAGATTTACGAGATCTCCGGAGTGAAATTCAACATTGCCTCTCCCAAGCAACTGGGTGCTGTACTTTTTGAGAAATTGAAACTTATTGAAAAACCCAAGAAAACCAAAACAGGACAATATGCAACAGGTGAAGAAATATTAGCCGGATTGGCCAACGAGCATCCGATTGCCGCCAAGATCCTGGACTTTAGAGAATTTCAGAAATTAAAATCTACTTATGTAGATGCCCTACCAGCATTGATTAGTGAAAAGGATGGAAGAATTCACACTTCTTACAATCAGGCCGTCGCAGCAACCGGGAGACTGAGCAGTACAAATCCTAATCTTCAAAACATACCGATTCGTACTACCAAAGGTCGTGAAATCAGGAAAGCATTTGTGCCACGCGGAGAGGAATTTACACTTATGGCTGCGGATTATTCTCAGATAGAATTGCGAATTATGGCTGCCTTCGCCAAAGATGAAAGCATGATTGACGCATTTAAAAACGGGCGAGATATTCATGCTACCACGGCCAGTAAGATATTTAAAGTCCCTCTGGAAGATGTAGATGATGATATGCGTAGAAAAGCCAAAACGGCTAATTTTGGTATCATCTACGGCATATCAGCGTTTGGCCTTTCGCAACGTCTTGGAATTCCCAGGAAAGAAGCTGTGGTAATAATAGAGGCTTATTTTACAGAATTTTCCGCAGTAAAATCCTATATGGACAGCGTAATAAATGAAGCAAGAGAAAAAGAATATGTAGAAACGGTACTGGGAAGAAAAAGATATTTAAGAGATATCAATTCTAAAAATGCAACCATGAGGGGTTTTTCTGAGCGTAATGCCATAAATGCCCCGATACAGGGTAGTGCGGCAGACATGATCAAAGTAGCCATGATAAATATTCATAGATGGATGAAAGAAGAAAATCTAAAATCGAAAATGATCCTTCAGGTGCATGATGAATTGGTCTTTGATGTACATCATTCTGAAAAAGAAATATTGGAACAAAAAATTGCAGAGTTTATGAAGACCGCTGTCGAATTGGAAGTACCAATGGAAGTTGGCATGGGATTTGGAGACAACTGGCTTGAAGCACATTAATTAAAAACATGAAAAGATTAATGTGTTTATTATATAATTTTGGATATTATTAATAAAAAAGAAAATTAAAACTACTATGAAAAAGTTCATTTTAACAACAACCATTTTATCGCTACTTTCTATTTTTTCATTGGTTCAGGCGCAAGGCTTGGGTGTCGGGATAAAAGCTGGTGCAAACTTTGCAAATCAATCCATAACGGATATCAGCACCGATAGCAAAACGGGATTTCATGGCGGAATTTATGCAGTGATTGCGTTTTCAGAAAAATGGGGAATTCAGCCCGAATTATTGTATTCTTCTCAAGGATCTGAAGTGCCAAATGATGTCAATGATTTTACTTACATGAATATTCCTATACTTCTTAGGTGGAAACCCATCAGTGTTTTAAGCATTGAAGCGGGTCCGCAATTCTCAGTCTTACTTGATGCAAAAGATCAGTCAGGAAATTCATTTAAAGACAATGTAAATAATAGTGATTTTGGCTTGGCAGTTGGTGCTACTATTCATCTTCCGCTAGGGTTTAATGGTGGAGTCCGATATGTTTGGGGATTTACCAACGTTTCGAAACTGGGCGATGACCATGAGGTAAAAAACACAACAGCGCAGATATTCGTAGGCTGGACCATCTTCGGGAAAAAATAATTGAAAACTACAATTAGTTTGAAGTCCATTTTCATTTTTTGAGAATGGACTTTTTTTTTATGATTTTCAGAGCGCAGAAAGACCATAAAAAAAACTAACAAGGCTAATAAAACAACACATCATTCACCAAGGAAGCATCAAACCTTTTATGGATTATCTCTAATACTTTGGCCTTAGAGATAGTAAGTTCATGACGAAGAGGAGCAGAATTTAGCTTTACGAAAAGTACATTATCTTTTATATAAATTTTTTCTGTCCTTTTTGATATTGGTTTCCCCATCATTGACTCCCAAGATCCTATTAATTTTTTCTGATCAAATTTTCCTCTTAACTTGTAAGAATCAATCATAGCATCTATGGCCTCTTTGACGCTAGAAGTATCTGATTTCCTTTCTGAAAATTTATTTTTATATCTCATCGGTTTATCATGCTATTCATCTGAGACCAAGTTACCATTGTCTGCAGTAATTACCTTCCATTCTATATTTAATTTTTCTAAAAAATGATTGGTCCGCTCTGGTCTGGCATCTGTTATAAAAACCTGACCAAATTTATGGCGCTCTATCATTTCGGTTAATTTCTGAATACGATGATCATCGAGTTTATCAAAGATGTCGTCCATCAAAAGTATAGGTTTAAAACCTTTCTCTTCACCAATGATATCAAATTGGGCAAGTTTCAGCGCTATCAAAAATGACTTCTGCTGACCTTGCGATCCAAATTTTCGTAAGGGATATCCACTCATTTCAAAACTAAAATCATCTTTATGAATACCAATATTTGTCCGTTGCAGGATTATATCTTTTTGCAACGAATTATAAAATATCTCTTTAAAACCATCATCCAAAAATTTAGATTGATATTCCAGATTGATTGTTTCCTTACCCTCTGTGAGATATGTATAATGTTTGATGATTTGGATTAAATATTTTTCACAAAACTTTGCACGTTTGGCACTTATGTCTTTTCCCAGTGAAATCAATAATCGATCATATGGTTCTAAAATATCCCTGTCAATTTTACCAGATTCAGAAAATTGCTTTAACAATCTGTTTCTTTGTTTCAAGGCATGATTGTAATCAATCAATTTGAGTAGATAAGGTTTATCAAACTGTGAAATTATACTATCAAAAAACTTTCTTCTCGTCCCACCCCCATCGCTAATAAGTGCATGGTCATTTGGTGCAATAAGAACTATGGGAAACAAACCAATGATATCAGCAGATTTATCAACCGGATTTTTATCAATAGTTATTTTTTTTCTCTTCCCAAGCATCAATGAATTGCTGGTTATTATTGTTTTATTATTTTGAATAAACTTCCCAATAATGCTATAATACTGTTCTTGGTGTCGGATACTATTATTATCTATGGAATTGAAAGCACTTTTTGTCATTGACAAAAAATGGATGGCATCGAGCAAGTTGGTTTTACCACTTCCATTGTCTCCAACAATTGCATTTATATATTTTGAAAAATCGGCATTGACTTCAATATAGTTTTTGAAATTAGCCAAAAAGATATTTTCAAGATGCATAAATTTCTTTGTTGAATGTTTTTATTTAATTTCGCATCGCTTTTTAAACCCACTAATTGATATTGGGCAAATTTTCAAAAAGCTTTGCAAAATTAAAATAATTAAGCAATCTCATATGTCAACTGCAAAAGAAAAGAAAATACCTACTACCAAGGCTCCATTTTCAAAAGATACTTACAAATTTTGGTTTGAAAGCATGCTTTTGATGCGTAGGTTTGAAGAAAAGGCAGGGCAATTGTACGGCCAACAAAAAATAAAAGGTTTTTGCCATTTGTATATTGGTCAGGAAGCTTGTGCTTCAGGGGCTGTATCGGCATTGAAAGTTGGCGATGGTTATATCACCTCATATCGTGATCATGCTCATCCACTGGCATTGGGAACGGATCCCAACTTGATAATGGCTGAGTTGTATGGAAAAGAAACTGGAACTTCTAAAGGCAAAGGTGGTTCAATGCATATTTTTGATAAGGAGAGATATTTCTATGGTGGTCATGGAATTGTAGGCGGTCAGATTCCTCTTGGTTTGGGAATTGCCTTTGCTGAGAAATATAAAAAGACAGATAAATTGTGTCTCACTTACATGGGTGATGGGGCAGTTAGGCAAGGTTCATTTCATGAAACACTCAATCTTGCCATGCATTTTAAAATACCTGTAATATTCGCAATAGAAAATAATGGATATGCCATGGGGACATCAGTTCAAAGAACATCAAATGTTACTGATCTCTCAAAGTTGGGTGACGCTTATGATATGCCTTCAGAATCTGTTGATGCCATGAAGGTAGAAGACGTTCACAATGCTGTGACTAAAGCAGCATTACGAGCAAGAAAAGGAGATGGGCCAACTTTATTGGAATTTAAAACTTACAGGTACAAGGGGCACTCCATGTCTGACCCTGCAAAATACAGGACAAAAGAAGAAGTGGAGGCTTACAAAAGAAGAGATCCAATTGAGCAGGTAAAACTTTCTATTCTAAAATATCAATATGCTGATGAAGCGTATTTTCAGAAAGTGGAAGCGAAAATAAAACAGCAAGTGCTTGCTTCTGTCGATTTTGCAGAGAAATCTAAATTCCCAAAACCTGAGGAGATCTACAATGATGTATATGTGCAACAAGATTATCCTTTTGTAAAGGATTAACCATTGAAATATATTTTTAATTTTATTTATACTATTTTTGCATCCTGAAAATTTGAAAGATGGCGAAATCGAAGTTAAAAGAGAAACCAAGTAAAGGAGAAGAGATGCTGGAGAATCCGGAAGTTTTAGCTGAACAAATCAGTAAGACTGAGGTATTTCTTGAGGATAATAAAAAGTTGGTATTTTCAATAGGGGGAGCCATTGCATTTATTGTAGCTGCTTATTTTTTATATAACTATTGGATGACCGATCGAAATGAAACAGCACAGAATGAAATGTTCCAGGCAGTTTATTATTTTGAGGCAGACAGTTTAGATAAAGCCTTAAATGGAGATGGAAATAATCTTGGCTTTTTAGAAATTCTTGAAGATTATTACATGACTGATGCTGCAAATCTTTCAAATTATTATGTTGGAGCAATTTATCTCAAAAAGAGTGAATACATTTCGGCAGTAGATTATTTAGAAAAATATTCATCCAGTGATTTACTGATCCAGGCTAGAGCTTATTCACTTATTGGAGATGCTTATATGGAAATGGACAATGCTCAAGAAGCTGTGAGTTTTTATAATAAAGCCGCCGATTACAATTCAAATGAATATACAACACCAAGCTATTTGATCAAAGCAGCTGTCGCATATGAAGAATTAGAAGATTATAGTTCAGCTTTGAATTGCTACAATACCATTGTAAAAAAATATGTAAATTCCAGTGAGTATCAGAATGCTCGAAAACATAAGGCAAGATTAGAGGGTAAGGTGAATGCCGGATAGTAACTGCCAAAAACTTTTTTTTGAGGGATAAGGCGAAAACTTTATCCCTTTTTTATTGTAAAATAATTGATGATATGGCTTCTTCAAATAAAAATTTGAGCACATTTACCAATAAGAATATTACTGATATTTCAGATAAAAAATTTGGAATTGTAGTCTCAGAGTGGAATTCAGAAATTACGGAGGCGCTCTATTCCGGCGCAGTTGAAACTTTATTGCAAAATGGTGCAATTAAGAAAAATATCATATACAAGTCGGTGCCGGGAAGCTATGAACTTACCCTGGGTGCGCAATGGCTTGCAAAAGAAAGTAATATTGACGTAGTAATAATCCTCGGATGTGTAATCCAGGGTGAAACGCCTCACTTCGACTACATCTGCCAGGCAGTATCAAACGGGATTACTCAAGTTGCATTGAAATATGATAAACCTATAGTTTTTGGTTTATTAACTACTCTTGACATGCAGCAAGCACTCGACAGAGCTGGAGGTAAACATGGGAACAAAGGAGATGAAGCAGCAGCAACAGCCATAAAAATGCTTGGGTTCTAAAACCATTCTTTTCATCAGAACCCTATTATTAAGATTTAAAATATTCTATTACATAACCCTATTCCAATCCATAATGAAAATTTTGAAGTTTGGCGGTACATCAGTTGGGCAGCCCTCAAGAATGCATCAAGTTGCAAAAATTGTTACTTCTGAGGAAGGACCAATAATTGTTGTTTTATCGGCATTGTCAGGTACAACAAATTCATTGGTAAAAATAGGTGAAAGATTGTCCAGTGGTTTGCTCGAAGAAGCATCTCAGGAAGTAGAATTGTTATACGAACATTATATTAATTTTCAAAAGGACCTGGTTCAAAAGGAAAACAGCAAGGCAAAAGCTCAATATATTATCAACGAACATTTTTCATTTATTCGCTCTTTACAAAAAGTAGAGTTTAATGAAAATTACACCAAGGAGCTTTTGGCACAGGGAGAATTAATGTCAACCAAGTTATTTGCAGTCTATCTTGAAGAAATAGGACATCAAAATGTATTGTTACCGGCTTTGGACTACATGGCAATTGATGAAAATGATGAACCAGACATGGAATATATTCAGGAGCGTCTGGGCAAGTTAATCAAAGAACAAGAAACAAATACGCTTTTTATAACTCAAGGATATATTTGTTTAAACCGTGAGGAAAAAATTGACAATCTAAAAAGAGGAGGAAGTGATTATACCGCTTCTCTCATTGGTGCGGCTATTCGTGCCAAAATTATCCAGATATGGACAGATATTGATGGGATGCACAATAATGATCCTCGATTTGTGAACAATACAAGACCGGTTGCAGACCTCTCTTTTGATGAAGCATCTGAGCTTGCATATTTTGGTGCTAAGATTCTTCACCCCTCTTCTATTTTTCCAGCAAAACAATATAATATCCCAGTACAATTAAAAAACACCATGAATCCAAAGGCTTATGGTACTATGATTAGCAGTAAAGAAATGACCAAAGAAATAAAATCGATTGCTGCAAAAGATGGTATTACAGCAATAAAAATCAAATCAACAAGGATGCTTCTGGCATATGGTTTTTTAAACAATGTTTTTGGAATATTCGAAAAATACAAAACATCTATTGATATGATTACTACGTCAGAAGTAGCTGTGTCGCTTACAATAGACAATAATGCTAAACTACCAGATATAATTGCCGAACTGGAAGCTTTTGGAGATGTGACAGTAGACAAAGAACAATCTATCGTTTGCATGGTCGGAAATGATGTGGTTGAAGAAAAGGGTATTGTCAAAAAAATATTTGACGCACTGAAGGATATTCCAATTCGAATGATTTCTTATGGCGGAAGTAAATACAATATCTCAATCCTTACTGAATCAAGATTTAAAAAGGAAGCGCTGATTGCATTGAACAAAAAATTATTTGGCCTTTAGATTCTATTGTTCTATCAGTAAATGTCTCCATAATATTTATTTTAATGATAATTGAAATCCCAGTAAACATTATTATTGAGGAACATGATTATTTGTTAATTTTTTTGTGAAAAAATGATTTTTTCAAATAACTCCTTCTTGTTTTAACCATTTCTCCGTGCGCTAACAAT
>CAYREN010000236.1:0-2301 GCA_964423255.1 uncultured Roseivirgaceae bacterium
AGTAAATCCATCCATCGGAGATAAAAAGAAAGTTGCGGCCATAACAATATTTTTTTACGAATTTGAACAATACCGGGCCTAAAAAATATCATCCGTTAATGCTACTATTATTCATGATAATAGCATTGACAATATTGAAAGATCATACCTAAACCATTCCTACTTTATTAGTTTATCAAAAAAAGGTCATACTTAACAGTTCACCAAATGACAAAATTAAAACACCAATAATCTTCTTCTTTGTTAAGTAAAAAATGTCACTTAATACCTCCATAATTATTATAACCTTTGCACAAGAAATTAAGAAATACAGCGATCGATATGATTGCCATTGATAAAAATTAATTTATATATAAATGGAAGCAGTTACAGACCAAATTCAAATTCGCTATTCAACCCTGGCAGAAGATACATGTTGCTTGTCTTGCGGGTCTGCCATTGACTATTCAAAAGCAAAGCCAGGCGAGGTATGCGTTGATCTGGGGAGTGGACGAGGGTCGGATGTACTTAGACTTGCAGAGACTGTTGGAGAAAATGGGTTTGCCTATGGTATAGACATTTCTGATGGCATGCTTGTAAAAGCCAGAAAAAAGGCGTTGAAATTAGGGATCAATAATGTTGAATTTATAAAGTCAAATCTTGAAGAAATTAAAATTAAATCTGATACTATCGATCTTATTATTTCAAACTGCACGATCAATCATGCGAGCGATAAGTTTAGGGTTTGGCTTGAAATAGAACGGATTTTAAAGAAAAATGGACGATTTGTTGTCAGTGATATTTATTCAATTGGAGAGGTCCCCGACATGTATCGAAATGATCCAGAAGCTGTTGCAGAATGCTGGGCAGGGTCAACAACCAAGCAAGAATATTTAGAAACCTTAACAAAAGTTGGATTTAAAGATATTGAAATAATAGAAGAAAGTGCGCCTTATAAAAAAGGCAAAATTGAGGTGGTCAGCTTTACGATTGCCGGTAGGAAAAAATGTTGCGGTTAATTATTTTTTATTCATTTAAACAATTAGAAAAAATGAAATCTTTAGTAAAACAAGCTAAAAAAGGAGATGGTAAAGTAGCGCAATGCTGCGCTAAAAACTCAAAAAATGTAATGGGTTGCCACGATTAAACTGCATTGGGCCCGGATAAAAATTGCCCGGGCCCAAAATTTTTAAATTTATTCAAATGCAATATTCAAAGCACAATATCTTCTCTAAAATTACTGATTCTGATAACTATTTCATCGTAAATCCATTGTCTGGTGAGGCAGATATATTGGCTCCGGAAGAAGCTCGTCAATTTAAGAAAAACGATTTTTCCGATAACCAGGATTTTATTGATAAAGGTTATTTGGTAAACACTGAGGATGAAGAGAGACTGTTCAAAAAAAAGTACCTGGACTTTATTGATGAACGCGAAAGTGACGAGGTACAGTTATTTTTCACTCCATGGTATACTTGCAATTTCGACTGTTCGTATTGTTTTCAGGATGAATATACTAATCCAAACGACAATGTAAAGAATGAGGTAATTGATGCTTTTTTTAGTTATGTAGACAAGGCGTTTGCCCATAGGCAAAAATATATCACCATTTTTGGCGGAGAACCTTTACTCAACTCTCCGGCAAAAAAAGAATCAATAAAAAAAGTAATTGCCGGTGCAAATGAAAGAAACCTTGATATTGCTTTTGTAACAAATGGTTATCACATTTCAGAATATATCCAAATTTTGAAATCTGCCAGCATCAGAGAAATTCAGGTCACTCTGGATGGCACAAGACATATTCACGACTCGCGAAGAATGCTAAAAGGTGGAAAAGGAACCTTCGATAAAATTGCTAATGGGATTGATTTACTACTGGAAAACAACATTCCAATCAATCTAAGAATGATTGTTGATAAAGATAATGTAAGCGACCTTCCAGAGATATCACAATATGCAATTAAGAAAGGCTGGACAAAAAGTCCAATATTCAAAACGGCTCTTGGAAGGAATTACGAGCTGCATCATTGCCAAACAAACAATAAGAGGTTGTTTTCAAGAATTGAGATGTATCAAGAGATTTATGAAATTGTAAAGCAATACCCCGAAATATTGGAATTTCACAAGCCTGCTTTTTCGATCTCAAAATTCATATTTGAAAATGGTGAGCTCCCTAACCCTTTGTTTGACTCTTGCTCAGGAGCAAAAACTGAATGGGCGTTTGATTATTCAGGAAAAATATATTCATGTACTGCTACAGTTGGAAATAATGGTGATGAGTTAGGTACTTTTTACCCAACGATCGAATTGAAAGAAGACCTG
>CAYREN010000236.1:2401-3561 GCA_964423255.1 uncultured Roseivirgaceae bacterium
AAATTTGAAAATCTATCAAATTTGTATGGTGAGGATATAAAATTCGTAAAAATATTTAGACAAGAAAATCGTGAGTTGGCTGAAAGTCTTGATGTGAATGGTTCTCCTACAGTCATTTTTTATGATAATGGAAACCTCGTTGGCGAAAAATTGTCAGGTGGTATTAAGCGTTCGGAGTTAATAAACAATCTCAATTCATTGATTTCCGAAGAAAAAGTTGAAGAAATCTCTAGTAAAATCAAACCCCGAATTTCTGAATATGATACACTAATTCTTGGAGGAGGTCCAGCCGGACTTACTGCCGGATTGTATCTGTGCCAGGCAAGAGTCAAGGCAGCATTGGTTGATATTCAATTGCCGGGAGGTCAGATTTCTTCAACGCATAAAATATCAAATTATCCGGGTTTTATAGAACCTCAGCCCGGCTACATGCTCGCACATTTCATGTCAGAGCAAACTAAGATTTGCGGTACCAAGTACAAAGTTGCTGTTGACGTAGCAAAGATTGACTTAAAAAATAAAACAATAGTTGTTGATGATTACGAGACTATAAAATCCAAAAAAATCATATTGGCTACTGGAGCATCACCAAGGTATCTTAACGTTCCCGGTGAAAAAGAACTAAAAGGAAATGGTATCTCCTACTGCGCTACTTGCGACGCGAAATATTTTCATGACAAAGAAGTAATTGTTATCGGAGGTGGAAACACGGCTATTGAGGAAGCTGATTTCATTTCTAAGTTTGCAAAAAAAATTACTATAATTCACCAATTTGATAAATTGCAAGCCAACAAAGAAGCACAAGAAAAGGCCTTTGCAAATTCAAAGATTAACGTTGTTTTTGAAACGGAACCAAGAGGATTTGAGAAAAATGGTAATAGAATAAAAGTGCAAATAGAAAATTTGAAAACCAATAATACAAATACGCTGGAAGCTGATGGTGTTTTTATATTTGTTGGCATGAAACCCAATTCTTCATTGTTCGGTAAGGATTTGGAAACTGATAATTGGGGATATATAAAAACTAACGAAGATATGCTTACAAATCTAAATGGTATATATGCTGTAGGAGACATCAGAAGCAAAAAATACAGGCAGATTACTACTGCAGTTGCCGATGGCACAATAGCTGCAATTTCTGTTACCAAAGAGTTGGATAG
>CAYREN010000236.1:3661-7609 GCA_964423255.1 uncultured Roseivirgaceae bacterium
CTGCAGTTGCCGATGGCACAATAGCTGCAATTTCTGTTACCAAAGAGTTGGATAGTTATTAATCAATTATAATATAGATTTTAAATTGCTCTACGCTCATTGATAATTGATTTAATTATTGAACATAACCTTTTGACATAACAAATTAAAAAGTTGAAATTTTTTAATTTGTTAATCATCCTTTCCATCAAAAAAGCAACGCTGAAATAATGATTTTTTGTCGATTCAGCTATATTTTTTTTTAAATTTATTATAACTCCTTTTATATGGTAAGCTCTCATTACTTCCCAGGAATTTCAAACAACTTGTTACGAAAAATGATAGGAGAACAGTCCATTTTTTTTAAATATTCATGAAAAATAGCTATGGTACTAATGCCCTAGTCCAATGAGATTTCCTTGATGGGCTTATTTCTAATCATAAAGTAAATTGATCGCTCGTTTCAATTTCAGTTATATTTGATACTGCCCAGGCGTCATCTCTGTATATTCCTTAGTTAGTTTTCTGAAACCGGAATATTTATAATTATATAACCGCGAATCCTAAACCCTTCCTGCCAGGTAGGTAGAAGAGTAAAAAAGAACTTTTTGGAAGTCCCCTTTAGGGGATTTAGGGGTGAAAGGGGAATTTTGTCGTATACTCTATGAGTTGTTAAGCTTTGACTATTTAACTCATTAACATTAGCTTGCTTGCTGTATGGTTTCAATAGCCAACTGCACAATCTTAGAAATTGTAGATGAACCCCATAAACAAAATCCTTAAAGGTTTGGATGTTGAACGTATATCTTGCCGTCTTGATTTTATATTTGTAAAGTAGAACTAATAGCTTATTTATAATAGTCTATTGTTTGAAAACTCCAGTATTAATATCTAATGATATCTAAATTTTTCAAGCCATTTCACGTATGAATAAAATCACAATTAGCCTAATAGCATTATTAAGCATCCTTAATTTTTCTTGTCCTTCATCTTATGGTGAAAGTTCATCAGAAACCCAGCCTGTCTATCAAGATGATACTTATTTTCAGGATTTGAGTGTTAAGTATTTTTCGGAAGGCAATGACCAGATATTACAAAAAGTCTTTTTAGATCGAAATGTTACTATCCAGGTTTTGTCATCTACCGGATTACTACGAATTCATGATGGCCAATTTTTGTACCCCGGCAAACTTATTTCTGATCGCATGTATCGCCCGTTAGCTGATAAAAAAATAAGTGCCTTCAACAGTTACAAAGGACAATTTATCTATTTAGATGATGAAGCAATTCTCAGTAATGCCTGGTCCGGTCGAGTTTTCATAAAGCACGATATAGCAGATGCTCATATTTTTGCTGGTGGAAATGAATTTGATTTTCTAATTAGCGACGGAAAGTCTCTGGAATTTTTATCAAAAAATACCATTGCATGGAATGGGCAACTGAAGGGTGACCGGGTAATGGATATTTCGTTTGATACTTCAACAAACAAATTCTGGATTTTAGGCCCCAGCTCCTTATCTACGTTTAATCCAACCAATAACAAATTAGATAATGTATTCACAGGAAGTGACTTTACTTCCTTTGCCTTGTTCAATAACAAATTTATCATTGGCACATCCAACGGTTATATCGAGGTTGATAAATCAGGAAAGCAAATTGGGAACACACATACAAAACTACCATGGACAGAAATTACAACTCTTGCTGAGATTGATGGAAATCTATGGTTTGGGTCGACTAAAGGAGCTTTTATGCTAAAAAGTGATGGAAAGTTTAATTATTATTTTGGTGAACGCTGGCTTCCTGGCAATATGGTAAAACACATTTCAGCAGGGTATGATGGCTCTGTTTTAATTTTGACAGATGCTGGCCTTGGGCACATCATATTCAAGGAAATGACATTGCACGACAAAGCCATGTATTACGAAAATCAGGTGCGCAATCGGCATATTCGTAATGGATTCAATGCCGGGTTGGTCGATATGGAAAAAGGAAACTTTGACTCTGGAAGGTTACGTGATTCAGATAACGACGGATTGTGGACTACGATGTATTTAGGTGGTCAAATATTCAGATATGCCACTACAAAATCTGAAGAGGCGTTGCAAAATTGTACTGAAGCCCTGGATGCCATGGAAAGATTATTCAGCATCAATCCGGTACCGGGATTTCCTTCACGTTCTTACGAACGCAGTGGATATATTGAACTGCTGTCAGATCCTCACAGATGGCAACATACCAGTGACCCGGAATGGGATTGGAAGAGCACAACAAGTAGCGACGAAGCTATCGGACATATTTTTGCCTTTGGATTAATTGCCGAACTGATGGCAGATACTGACTTGAAAGATCGTGCGGTTTTACTGATCGATACGCTGATGAACCATATTGTTAGCAATGATTTGTACTTGATTGACTTTGATGGCAAACCCACCCAATGGGGAAAATGGAATCCTGACTATGTCAATTCCAGACCACTAATGAATGGCGACAGAAAGCTCAATTCTTCCAATATTATTGGTATGCTGCAAACCGCATATTATTTCACCAAAAAAGAAAAATATAAGTCCAAAGCATTTGAGTTGATGAATGAATACGGATATTTCGAAAATCTAATGCGACCAATGGGTCAAATTGGATCCGTTCCCGACGATGCTGATAAATTGAGTAAAATGCTTTCAGGATCATGGAATCACTCAGATGATGAAATGTATTTCGTTGGCTATTGGGGTTTGTATCATTATGCTTTTAACGACACGCTGAAAGCCAAATTTAAAGAAGCAATTATAGATCATTGGGAAATAGAAAGACCTGAAAAAGAAGGAGCATGGAATATAATGACCGCGTTGACAGGCACTCCGGATTTTGATCTTGATGAGGCTGTTTGGTATTTAAAAGAACATCCAATGGATTTGATAGACTGGAGTATCATGAACTCTCACAGAAAAGACATCGAGCTGCTGGAGCCAAATTTCCGAAGACAAACTACCAAAGAAGTGTTACCTCCCGATGAAAGACCTGTACAGCGACACAACGGCAATATGTTTAATTTAGACAGAGCAGGGGGAAACGGTATTTCGGAACATAGTGCAGGCGACATCTGGTTGCTACCTTACTGGATGGGAAGATACCTTGGCGTGATAAGTGCACCTACAAATAAATAATTTTTAGTAAAATATAAATGAGTATTCAATCCCTAAAAATAATATTCTTCATGCTCATTTTATTGGCAAGTAATTCTTCATGTGAAACCAATAATTTCAAAGAAGAAATACAAATCACCCATGATCTTACTTATAATCATGCCCTGGATAATAATGACAATTTTTCGCCGGATGATCAATGGTTGGTTTACGATACCAGAACCGACAAGGGAGGAATCGGAGCATGTTCTAAAATTGAAAAAGTAAATGTCGTTTCTGGAGAAAAAGTTATTTTATATGAATTAACTCAAAACAAACCATATGGTCCTGGTGTGGGTGCCGTAAGTTATAGCCATACCGAAAATAAGATAGTATTCATCCATGGGCTCATGAATATTACTGAAGAAAACCCATACCAGCAATGGCATCGCTCTGGAGTGATTGTTGATGATGCAAAGCCCAATGTGCGAAATTTCATGGATTCCAGAGACGTTACTTCCCCATTTACCCCAGGAGGGCTGCGAGGTGGCACTCACCGACATGAATGGAGTAGGGATGGTGGCTGGATTGGTTATACATATAACGATGCCATCATGAAACATCTGGAAGATTCTACAGGTGAAATTCATAATTTAAGAACCATTGGAGTTTCTAAGCATATTGGTCCGGTAGGGGTTGACAAAGATCCAGATGGTGAGAATATTGAAGGTGATTGGTTTAGCGTACTTGTTGTAAATGTTGTCGCAAATCCAAAACATGGAAGTGATGAGATCAGCAAAGCATCATCTGACAGTTGGGTAGGAACATCCGGTTATAAAAAAGCAGA
>CAYREN010000237.1:0-7577 GCA_964423255.1 uncultured Roseivirgaceae bacterium
ATTTGGCAACATAACGAATCACTTTTCCTATCAATCGCTCAAGACTACGCACTCCAGACTCTCTGGTATAATTTTCAATTATTTTTACAAGAGCTTCATTTGTGATAGTAATATCTTTGGATTTAAGACCATGTTCTTCTCTTTGTTTTGGAACCAGGTGCTTTTTTGCTATCTGAACCTTTTCTTCCATAGTATATCCAGTAAGTTCAATTATTTCCATTCTATCTCTAAGTGCTGGTTGGATGGTGTCCAGCGTATTTGCAGTCGCCACAAAAAGCACATTTGAAAGGTTATAATCCAACTCCAGGTAATTGTCACTGAAGGAATTGTTTTGCTCAGGATCCAGCACTTCCAACAGGGCTGATGATGGATCTCCGCGAAAATCTGAACTTACTTTATCTATTTCATCCAGCACAAATACTGGATTAGCTGATTTCACTTTCTTGATATGCTGAATAATCTTACCAGGCATGGCACCAACATAAGTTTTCCTATGACCACGTATTTCAGCTTCATCATGAACCCCTCCAAGAGACATCCTGACGTATTTTCTATTCAATGCCTTAGCAATGGACTTGCCCAGACTTGTTTTGCCAACACCCGGAGGCCCATATAGACAAAGAATAGGACCTTTTAAATCATTTTTCAATTTTCTGACTGCCAGAAATTCAATGATTCTTTCTTTAATTTTTACAAGCCCAAAATGATCTTTATCCAGAATTTTTTGAGCTCTTTTTAAGTCAAAATTGTCTTTTGTAAAATCATTCCATGGAAGATCAACCAAAAACTCTACATAATTCATTGCAACAGGATACTCTGCCGCTGCAGTATTCATCCTCAATATTTTACCACACTCTTTCTCAAAGTGTTCTTTAACTTCAGGTTCCCACTTTTTCTTTTTAGCTTTTTCCTTGAGTTGATTCAATTCCTGATCGGGCCCTTCATTTCCTAACTCGTCCTGAAGGATCTTGATTTGCTGTTTTAAAAAATAATCCCTTTGTTGCTGATCAATATCAGAATGCACCTTATTCTGAATTTCACGTTTCAACTCCAATACCTGAATATCCTTCATCATGTATTCCAATAACAAAGTAGCCCTTTTGTAACCATTATTAATCTCAAGAAGCTTTTGCTTGTCATTTACATCTGCACTAAGATTTGAAGATAAAAAATGAGTTAGAAAGCTTGGGCTTTCGATATTGTCTATGGCAATTTGTGCTTCCTGGGGTATCTCAGGATTAAGCTTCAGTATCTTGTTGGCTGCATCCTTGATCGAATGAAGAATTGCTTTGGTTTCTTTTTTATTCTTAGAAGAGAATTTGTCTTCAAGGTAATTGACTTTAGCAGTCATAAATGGTTCTTCATTCAGTCGATCTTTAATCTCAAATCGCTGTTTACCCTGAATAATTATTGTTGTATTTCCATCTGGCAATACAAGCATTTTAATTATTCTTGCTACGGTTCCAATATTAAATAGCTCTTTGAATCCAGGCTCTTCAATTTTATTATTTTTTTGAGCAATCACACCAATTATTCTGTCTCCACGATACGAATTTTTAACCAGCCTGATTGACTTTTGCCTTCCCACTGTGATTGGAATTACAACTCCAGGAAACAATACAGTATTTCGTATTGGTAATATTGGCAACTGATTTGGCATTGGAGTACTACTTTTCCCTTCATCATCTTCTGGTGCAATCAACTGAATCAATTCGCCTGAATCATCTTCACTAAAATTTGAAAACGTAAGTGTTGTGGCTAATTCTTTCTTTTTTGCGCTCATATATTCATTCACTGCCATAATGGCATCTTTATATCAAATTATTTAAAAACATTATAAGTAGTCAATCCTTATGCCAAAAAAATAATGCCCTAACATGGATTTGGTTAAAAAATAAAATTATGACATATTTAGCTCAATAAATCCCATAATGTTAATATTTTTTACCGTTCTGCATGTACTCGGTTAGGCTTTTAATCCTTTTGTTTTGTGCGATCTTTGTGATTAATACTAGTGGTATTTGTCAGAAAAAGAAGAAAAAAAACAAATCCAGAAAAAATGCTCCTCAAGAACAGTTTGAAACAACCAATATTGAAGAAATATTCCAATTTAAAAATGTAAATAAAATCCCTTTTTACTATAATGAAAAAGAATTAAAGTCAATCGAAATAAAGGAAACAGCCAAAAATTGGGAGAAATTATATATCGAGCTTGGCAATTATATCGCAAAATTTGGGATTCAAAATTTTTATAAAGACACCTATTTTATTTGGAGGTATGCCAAACTAACTGAATTGTATGGCACTATGGAAAATGCCAAGAAACTTTACAATCTTGTATTGAAGCACAATCGTGATGATATTAAGTTGGAACGACTCGAAATATATTATGATTCCATCAGCAAAGATGAATTACAAAAATATGTTCCTATTGATTATTACTATGAACTTGTAGATTATAGAAGAAAAGTTGATACTCTAAGTCCTCCCAGGGGTTGGCAAATTAATATGGGGCATTTTATCAATTCTGAATATTCAGACTATGGTCCTGGGCTAGCCTTAGATGACAAGACACTCGTGTTTACTTCAAAAAGAAATACTATATCTTATGGCCTGGATACTAAACAAAATGAAGACATTTATTTCAGTACCATCGAATTTGACCAGTGGGATTATGCAAAACCAATCAGAGAGTTAAATACTATTTACAATGAGGGTTCTGTTTGCCTGAGTAAAGATGGCAAATTACTATATTTTGCAAGGTGTGATGCTCCGGATTCATATGGGAATTGCGATATATATGTTTCTTCTTTGCAACCAGACAGCACATGGAGCCGAGCCACAAACTTAGGTGTAAATGTAAACAGTCGTTCCTGGGATTCTCATCCATCGCTAAGCCACAATGACGACACACTCTATTTTGCCTCCGATCGCATTGGTGGATTTGGAATGTCTGATATATATTTCACGTTTAAGGATAAAAAAGGTGAATGGACTCCTGCTCAAAATCTTGGCCCTATAGTCAATAGCCGAAATAGTGAAGTCAGCCCTTTTATTCATCCAACACATCAAATCTTGTATTTCAGTTCTAATGGATATGTACTCAACTTTGGAGAATTTGATATTTATAAATCTTCGAAGATACAAGGTTCTTGGCAAGAATCAGACAATATTGGTCCTCTGGTAAATGGTGCTGGAAGTGAGTTTTATTTTACAATTGATGCCAAAAGCCAGAAATTATTTTATGCAAGATCCATAGAAAATGACCTCAATAACCTTGATTTATACTCTTTCCCGCTTCCCATGGGCGCGCAACCATTATCCTCAATAAATCTTACCGGATCTTTATTGGATTCTAAATCTGGAGATCCATTTGAAAGAGGCATTGTATCTATCATTGATATGGAAACAGGAATTGAAGTGGCTCCAAAATTTTTAAGTAGCGAAGGGAAATTTGCATTTAGACTTATCAATAACAAGCAATACCTTCTAATTATCCAGGGGGATGAATTTTTCCGGGTTGAAGAAATATTCTTTTTAGATGGAGATATGGAGCTAAATATGGTAACTGAATCGATTACTAGTAGATTAAAATTTGAATCAATCGAATTTGATAACGGATCTTCGGAATTGAAAACGAGTATGTACACCGACCTAGATAAACTTGCTGATTTCTTATTGGACAATCCTGATTTCAAATTAAAAATTGCCGGTCATACTGATTCTGAAGGTAGCTACAATTTCAATATTGATTTGTCCATGGACAGAGCAAATGCCATTGCAGAATACATTGTTTACTTTGGGAGCATCTCCAATGCAAGGATAGAAACATTCGGTTTTGGTAGTTCTCAGCCAATTGTTGAAGAAAAAACCGAAGAAGATAAGGCACTAAATCGCAGAGTAGAGTTTGAATTGTACAGACCTTCTCAAAATGAACTGAAGAAAATGCAACGAGAAATCAAGGAAGAAGATGATGACGACTGGTAAAAACAACCTTCAATCCTCTGCCTTTCCTACTTTCTGCTTTTAAAAGAATTCCTGAATAATATCATTGAAGAATGCAAAAACCATCAGGCCTAATAGCAATACCATACCTACTTTTTGAGCATTTTCCAGGAATTTATCAGATGGTTTTCTGCCTGAAATTATTTCATACATAAGAAAAACAACATGCCCTCCATCTAATGCGGGAATGGGCAATAGGTTCATAAATGCCAGTACCATAGAAATAAGGCCCGTAAGCGTCCAAAACCGTACCCAATCCCAATTGACACCAAAGGTCTTCATAATTCCTATTGGACCACGAAGAGATTTTGTTGGAGAAAGGTCTCCGCTAAACATTTTCCCAAACGCTTTGATGTTTACCCAAACCACGCTGAATGCCCGATCAGTTCCCTTTGGCACAGATTCTAAAAAGCTATACTGCACTTTAGTTGGTTCTAAGAGACTTATTACCTCAAATCCCAGGATAGTGTCTTTTCCAACTTCAACATCAATTTGTTGATTAGTAAAATCTGTCATTTTTTTGTCTGTCGGTCTTTTAATATTTAATGAAACTACCTGACCTGCATGCTTTGCAAGTTCCGCTTTGAAATCATGATAATAATTTACCGTATTTCCATCAATCTGTTCTATCCTATCTCCTGGTTTCAGTCCTGCTTTCTCGGCTCCTTTTCCTTTGGTAAGTCCACCCACCATAAATTTGTGGATAGGCTCAACAAACGTATTGCCTTTGTCCTTGCCTGAAAAATTTTCTATAAAATTTGATGGGATAGATAAGTCAATCTTTTTATCACCTCTCATCACAGTGTAGTAGCTGTTACTTTCTAACAAGCGATTTGGGTCTCTGATATCTGAGAATTTCTCAAACTCCTCTCCATTGATAGCAATAATTTTATCACCAGTTTTAAACCCCAACATATCACCAAGTTTACCTGAAACTATGCCGTGTTTATTTACTTCAGAAATAGAATAATAGGTTTCTCCAAGAGAATAGGTTAGAAAAATAAATATGATGATGCCGGTAATCACATTCACGATTATACCTCCGAGCATTACTATAAGTCTTTGCCAGGCAGGCTTTGACCTAAATTCCCAAGGCTTTGGTTCTTCTTCCATAGTCTTGGTGTCAAGAGATTCGTCTATCATCCCGGAGATTTTCACAAACCCTCCTAATGGAATTGCTCCAATTGAGTAAACAGTTTCACCATATTTAAATCCAAATATTTTTGGAGGAAAGCCAATGGAGAATTGTTCCACTTTCATACCAAAAAACTTAGCGGCAAACATGTGCCCGCCTTCGTGTACTCCTACCAGTATGGACAATGCTAGGATTAGCTGCCCAACCATTACTATAATATCTAATGTACCACCCATTTATTTATAATTTCTTTAGCTTTTATTCTTGTTTCCTGGTCTGTATTAATATAATCTTCAATTTTCGGATTTTCCAGAAAAGAAATGTTTCCCATGCATTCATTTATCACTTCAGATATCTCCAGAAATCCAATCTTATCTTTCAAAAAA
This sequence comes from uncultured Roseivirgaceae bacterium, assembly GCA_964423255.1. Lineage (GTDB taxonomy): Bacteria > Bacteroidota > Bacteroidia > Cytophagales > Cyclobacteriaceae > JAAUQL01. The sequence continues at coordinate 5,527 of CAYREN010000237.1, forward strand.
GCATCGACAGCAATTTCATTGGCTGCGTTGAGAATACAAGGCAAATTTCCGCCTTTTTCTAATGCTTGATATGCCAATGACAAACAATTGAATGTTTTTAAATCCGGTTGTTCAAATGTCAACGATGGATAATCTAAAAAGTTAAACCTTGGAAGATCTGACTTTAATCTTACCGGATAACTCAAAGCATATTGAATTGGCAATCGCATATCCGGTAAACCCATCTGTGCTTTTATAGAACCATCTTCAAATTGAACCATTGAATGAATAATGGATTGCGGATGAACTACAACATCAATTTGATTATTACTCAGCCCAAATAACCACTTAGCTTCAATGACCTCAAGTCCTTTATTCATCATGGTGGCTGAATCGATGGTAACTTTTGCACCCATTTCCCAATTTGGATGTTTAAGCGCGTGCTCTGCTTTTACATAAATCAACTCTTCCTGGGTCTTCCCTCTAAACGGCCCTCCGGAAGCAGTAAGTATTATTTTCTCAATTTTATTTTCAAAGTCTCCAACCAAACACTGAAAAATTGCAGAATGTTCTGAATCTACAGGAAATATATTTACTCCTTTTTCTTTGGCGGTTTTGGTAATTAAGTCACCGGCAATTACCAATGTTTCCTTATTTGCCAAGGCAATCTGCTTACCGGATTCAATCGCCCTTAATGTTGGCTTAAGACCCGAAAACCCTACCAGGGCAGTCAGCACCAAATCTATGGTGTCCATTTCTACGATTGAAACAAGAGACTTTTCACCAGAATAAACTTTTATATCAAGGTTATCGAGAGCATTAAAAACATAATTGTACAAATTATCATCCCCGATTACGACAGCATTTGGCTTGAAGAGAATAGCCTGTTTGATCAGAAGGTCTGCATTATTCCAGCAAGTAAGCACCTCTACTTCAAAAGACTCTGGGTTTTTCCCTATAACATCAAGGGCTTGCGTACCGATTGATCCCGTGCTGCCAAGTATCGCAATATGTTTTTTAGTCTTATTCAGAATGATTAATATTTGAAAATAAGCCCGCAAAAGTAATGATTATAATTGATATGATCTAAGTCCCTCGGCTATTTGTCGGTCATTAGAAAGTCTGGGTACTTTATTTTGTCCACCAAGTTTTCCTTTCGATTTCATGTAATCCCTGAACCCATTCTTTTTGAGAGAAATTATTTTCAATGGTTGCAATATCTTACCCACAATTAAATCTTCGTAGTATGAATTTAGCTTTTGCAATCTATTATCAATCTCCAATTCAAAAAGTTTCATGTCGGTTGGTGGGGTTGAAAATTCGATATACCATTCATGAAGTGGCAGTCCTTCATTGGGTGTCACCTGCGGTGCAACAGTAAACTCAACAGTCTCAACCTCATTATATTTTTCTGAAGCATACTTCATTGCTTTCTCAACCTCTTCAGCAATCACATGCTCTCCAAAAGCAGAAATAAAGTGCTTAATTCTACCAGTGACTATTACCCTGTATGGATATTTATTAACAAATTTTACGGTATCACCTATTGAATACCCCCACAATCCGGCATTGCTATTGATAATCACAGCATAATTTACACCAATCTCCACCTCTTCGATCGTGAGCCTTGTGGGGTTTTCATTGAAATATTCTGTGATTGGTACAAATTCAAAAAATATCCCCGAATTGAGCAGTAGCAACAAACCTTCCTCTTGCTGCGAATCTTGATATGCCATAAATCCTTCAGAGGCGGGGTATGTTTCGATAGAATCTATTGACTTACCAATGGTGTCAAATAGTTTAGCTCTATAAGGTTCAAAATTTACTCCGCCATAAATAAACATTGTAAAATCAGGAAACACATCTTTAATTGGCTTCCCTGTTCGTTCCACGATTCTATCAAAATACATCTGTACCCAGGGTGGAATACCGGATATTAAAGACATTTTCTGATCAATGGTTTCATCAATGATATGCTCGAGTTTTTGCTCCCAATCTTCTATACAATTGGTTTCATAACTTGGTAACTGATTCGTTTTCAAATAACCGGGAACATGATGATTTACAATACC
>CAYREN010000238.1:0-7573 GCA_964423255.1 uncultured Roseivirgaceae bacterium
AAGAAAAGCATTGCATTTTCATGGTTGGGCATGTGCTAAGGTTTATGTCTCCCTACCAAAAGCTGAAAAATTGGATAGATGAAAAAACTTATGGTAAAATTAGGTTTTTATCCATGTCGAGGTTTACCGGCCTGCCTTCATGGGGTCAATGGAAAGAAAAACAAAAAGCGTTTGGCTCTTCGGGAGGAGCTCTCTTTGACCTTGTGATTCATGATATCGATTTTGTGAATTATTTATTCGGAACACCAGATAAAATAGAAAGCAGCACACTGCCCGGAGCACTGAGTGAAAATGACTATATCAGTGCTCTATGGTCCTATGACAAAAAAGGACTAAAAGTAAAAATTGAAGGTGGAAATACCTTTCACAGCAATTTCCCATTCCAGGCAGGGTATATGGCTAATTTTGAACATGCAAGTATTTTGTTCACATCATTGAAACCAGAGATCATTCAAATTGCAAACAACAATGAACTATTGGAATTTGATGCAAATGATGAAGGAGATGGATATTTTAATGAAATTAACTATTTCGCAAAATGCATGAAGCAAAATAAAAAGCCTGAAAAGTGTTTACCTCAATCTTCATTGGAAACCATAAAGATTTGTTATAAGCATGTTAATGATTGATAAAAAAAGTCGGGAGTCGGAAGCCGGAAGACAGAAGTTTACTCCCGTCTTCCGACTCCTGACAATTACCCTTATAACAAAACCATAAAACAATAACATTTATAATATAACTAGAATGAAAGAGCAATTAGCAATAAATGGCGGACCAAAAACACTCAATAAAGATTTCGATTGGCCAATTTTTAATGATGAAGATGTAAATGTAGTTACAGAAGTCGCACGCTCAGGGGCCTGGGGAAATCCCGATTGCGATGGCCTTGTAGGGAAATTCGAAAAGGAATATGCTGATTATTGCGGAAGTAAATATGCACTAACTTGTGTAAATGGATCGGTTGCACTCAGGCTTGCGCTCATTGCCTGTGGTGTGAAACCGGGAGATGAAGTGATTGTGCCTCCCTACACATTTATCGCCACTGCATCCATCGTACTGGAAGCTAATTGTGTGCCTGTGTTTGTAGATATTAACCCGAACACCTACAACCTCGATCCTACTAAAATTGAAAAAGCAATAACCGATAAAACCAGAGTGATTATGCCTGTGCATTTTGCCGGTCAGGCCTGTGACATGGATGCGATTATGGACATTGCAACAAAAAATAACCTCAGAGTAATTGAAGATGCAGCACATGCGCACGGTGGAGAATACAAAGGAAAAAAATTGGGCAGCATTGGCGATGCGGGATGTTTTAGTTTTCAGTCATCTAAAAACCTGACCAGTGGTGAAGGCGGAATAGTTGTTACCGATGACGAGGAGCTCTACGATATGATGAATTCTCTTAGAAATGTGGGAAGGATAAAAGGTGGCCAATGGTACGAACACCATAACCTCGGATGTAACTACCGGATTACCCAGCTACAGGCAGCTTTGCTTTCTAAGCAGCTTGCCCGCCTGGAAGAGCAAACAAAAACGCGGAACGGGAATGGGCTTTACCTCAACTCCTTGCTTGAGCAAATTGATGGAGTTGCTCCGCTTTCCAGGGGTAAAGGTGTAACGCTGCACACCAATCACATTTATATTTTCAAATACGATAAATCAAAATTCAACAATTTATCTAAAAAGAAATTCGCAGAATCACTGGCTGCCGAAGGAGTACCTTCCTTCATGGGTTATCCTGAGCCTCTGTACAAACAGCCATTATTCCAGGAAAAGAATTTCTTATGCTATGCGATTCCTGAAGAGGTTGATTATACAAATGTTTATTGCCCCGAAACAGAAAAAGCCTGCTATGAAGATGCGGTATGGATTATGCAAAATACCATGTTGGGAACTAAGGAGGATATGGATTTGATCGCCAAAGCAATTATTAAAATACAAAAGGCGGTTTGAACAGATATATTCAATAATCATCATCTTCTAGGTCTCGCGTTGAGTCTGCATACTGATAAGACAGGAGTTCTTTTATTTTGAAAACGGAAAATCTTTAAAATTGAAATTATGATTAAAGCAAACAAAATATTCAAGTTTACCTTCTTACTATATTTATTCCTTTTCTCGCTGACATTTTTAAGCTTTGGCCAACAAATACAGGACGAGCCAAGAGATGGCAAACTCCTGAGAGGTGAACTATGGCAAAAATATGAGGTCTCGGAGGAAGCCGATTTTTATGTAGCTGAAAATGGAAATGATCGTTGGTCAGGCACTTTGGCTACCCCAAATGCAGCTGCAACAGATGGCCCTTTCGCCACGATAAAAAGAGCGCAGGAAGCAGTGCGAGTGTTGAAATCAGAAGTTTATAAACCTAAAGATGAACCGGTCGAGACAAGGTGGATTGGTTCTCCACATCTCTTTGGCAAAGGAAAAGATATATTGGTTTTAATCCGTCATGGGTATTATTCCCTGGATGAACCACTCATCTTTTCTGCTGAAGATGGGGGCGAACGCATAGAGACTAATCTTCCTACAGGGGCATTTGAATACCATAAATTAAAGGATCAGTATGTGACTTACGCAGCTTATCCCGGTGAGAAACCAATTATTTCAGGAGGGAAAATCGTGAAATCCTGGAAAAAAAACCGAAAGCATTGGGTTGCTGACGTCAATGGATTTGATGTGACCATGATTGTTGCCAACGGGAAAAAGCAGATGCTGGCAAGAACACCGAATGAAGGGTATTTTATTCCGCCAAAAATTTCTGAATCTACAGATGAACTGTACTTTAATCCGGGTGAATTAATGTCATGGAAAAACATGGATAATAACCGGGTTTTTATGTTGCTCAGGTGGCATCATGGCATCAACTCATTTTCTGAGATCGATGAAAAAAACGGAGTAGCAAAGCTGGTCGAGCCTCAGGATGGCATAGTGATTGTTCCGCCAAGGTACTATGTTGAGAATGTAAAGGAATTGATGGATGTACCTGGAGAATGGTATTATGACCAGAAAGATCATGAGCTAAGCTTCATTCCGCCGACAGGAACAGAAGATGTAAATGCTATGGTGATATCTGCCCCGCAATTGCAGGAACTTTTAATTGTGAAGGGAGAGCGTGGCAAACCGGTGAGGAACCTTCGTTTTTATGGATTGACCTTCGATGGAGTTTTAGCGGGAAAATCGGCAGTTAGTTTATCACATGCATTTGGCAATGAATTTATCAATAATGAACTGAGGGCTGCAGCCGGAACAGGGATTTTATTAACGGAAGGCTGCTATCAAACAAAAATAATAAACAACAAAATTCATGGAGTTGACAACATGGCCATTCATTTGAAAGGCCCAACCGATCCGGCTTCAGGGAAAGATATTCTGCGTGAAACCTTAATTTCCTATAATCACATTTCTAATTGTGGTGGAACAAACATTCAGGCTGCCTATTCGATTTTTACTACAATTTCTCATAATTATATTACAAAAACTCGTGGTAGATATGCCATTTCTGTAGGTGGGTGGAGCAACCTGGAGGAGATGATTGATGGTGCCTATACTGTGGAATACAACCACCTGGATGATGTGCAGAAAGATGCAGATGATTCCGGAGCGATCAAAACTGCCGGGACAACATTCAATTCTGTGGTGCAAAAAAACCTGGTGCATGGTGTAAATGCTGGTTTTTTCAATGACAATGTTGGATTCTGGTTCGATAACATGTCCCTGGGCTGGGTGGCAAAAGACAATATTTTTTATAACCTGGAGCAGGGGGAAATGAAATTGTGTGCAGCCAATTTAGTCGATAACCTGTACGAAAATAATTATGTTATCGATGCACCTGCCATTGCGCCTGAAACTTTCATTAGTGGAGTTCCAAAATTCAAATTCAGTGATTTACAAATTCATGCTGCTGAAATAAACAATGATGAACATGTAGCATCAGGAAGTAACATCAACATTAGCGCCAAGGTATTTAATGAAGGATCAACCGGTATTGCCCAGGTCCAGCTATATCTCGACGGGAAAGTTTTTGAGATCAGGGACGTGCCGGTAATTCATGGCAATTCTGTTCAGATCAGTTTTAACTTGAGATTATATGATGAAGGATCGCACCAACTGGCGATAGGAAGTACTGATTATAAAGAAATAATAATAAAGGGTTCAAAGCCAGCCGTGGTATTTGAGAAATTGAAATTATCGGATTACCAGGTGTTGAAAGGTGAAAAAGTCCTTGTTCGGGTGATAGCAACAAATTTGAAGAACAGTAAGCAAGATGTACAAGCAAATCTTTTTATTGATAATAGGCTCAAAAAATCCATACCTAGCAGGCAGACAGGCATGAAATATGAACTGTCTCCCGGTGAGTCCATGCCGATAGAATTTTTGGTTTCTCCTGAAATTGGTGTACATCAAATAAGAATTGGGAACAGCAATGTAGCGGAACTGACTGTGCAGGATTTTACACTTATCGATTTTGCCAAAAGTGATTTGTCGGAATATTGCTCGGCAAAGGCCAAACCCTATGAAATCAATGCAGATAAGGTGCAAAATACATACAGGATCAAAGCAGGAGGTTCAGATTTTTACCATGCCGAAGATTCTTACGCTTCTGTATTTCTGAAAAAAATTAAAGGAGATTTTGTGGCCACCGTTAAAATCAAACAGTTTGGAGACCGCACACACGAATGGTTTAGGGCCGGTCTTTTTGCAAGAAATGACATCAGTCAGAGTTTTGATACAAAGCCGGGGAGCAAAGGATCGTTTCTGATGTTTGGTACACCGGGACGTGCGGGAGTCAATTATGATGAATTTGCCAATGGATGCATGCACAAGGCGAATAGTCAGAATTTGCCTGAAAATGTAGCATTTCCATATTGGCTGAAACTGGAACGGCACGGCAATTACTTTGTTGGCTACATAAGTCTGGATGGAGAAAATTGGATCAATGAAAAGCGATCTGCCAATATCCCCGGACTGGCAGAAGACATTGATTTAGGCCTGGCCGCCGGCTCACCTGACCAAATTCCATACTGGGTAGATTTTGAAGATTGGACGGTAAAGGTGGCGAAACAGTAACTCGTTGTTTTCAGATGAAGAAGTTGTTCCCACTCCATGGAATTGTAACGGTTTTAAATACCCCTTTTACTACATTGGGGAGCATTGATTTTTATGCCCTGAAGCAGAATATCATAGATGCTATGCAAGCTGGTGTGGCAGGATTCCTCGTACCGGCCATGGCTTCGGAAGTTCAAAAATTATCTTTTGATGAACGGCTTGCCATGGTTGATTGTGTGCTACAAGTTGCGGAAGGAAAAGTCCCGGTTTTTGCCGGAACTGCGAGCACTTCCCTCGCCGAGTCAACAAAGATCTTAAAGTCATATTTGTCCCAGGGATGCAAAAGTGTGCTTTTTCAATTACCCTTTGTAAATAAAAAGCAATTCAAACAAGATTTTTATCATCTTGCCGAATGTGGCCCTGAAGTGATTATGCTACAGGATTGGGATGCTACAGGATATGGTTTGCCTGACAAACTGATCATGGAGCTTTTTGAGGCCGTCCCTTCTTTTCGATGCCTGAAAGTGGAGGTCAATCCGGCTGGGATCAAATACTCGAATATGCTTCAGCTTTCTAAAGGGACACTTAATGTGAGCGGAGGTTGGGCTGTCTCTCAAATGCCGGAAGGCTTGCAGCGGGGAGTCCATGCTTTTATGCCCACCGGAATGCACTGGATTTACACAAAAATATTCAGGGATTTCAAGGAGGGAAATATACAGCAAGCAAATTCACTTTTTAACGAAATATTACCGGTTTTGTCATTTTCGAATCAAAACCTGAATACTTCTATACTTTTCTTTAAACGACTTTTGTGGAAGCAAGGCATCTATCCAACGCCAGATGTCCGCCAACCCAAATTTTTGTTTGATAAAATTCAGCAAGAAATGGCAGATGGGTTAATTCAAAAAGTCATGGAGATAGAAGATAGAATTAAAACAAAAATAAATCCAGCATACAAATGAAGTACATCCTTCAAATATTGGCCATTGCCATCAGCATTCATGCAACTCAAGCTCAAATCCAATTCAGGCCATTGCCGGAGGAGGGATTTGAAAAGCGTATTCAAACATTTATAAATGATCTGGAAATTGTTAGCACCCACGATCATTTGACTGCTCAGGAAAATTTGACAGGTACTGCAGCTCTTGATTTTATGCTTTTATTGCACCACTACGCAGATGATGACATTAAATCCGCAGGAATGAGTAAACCTCAATTTGCAGAACTATTGACAGATAAGTATTCCGTAATGGAAAAGTGGAAAATTATTAAGCCTTATTGGGAGGCATCTAAAAATACAGCATACGGGCGAGTCGTATTGTTGACTATTGATGAATTGTATGGGATTAAAGATTTGAGTGATGATACAGTACTGGATTTGTCGGAACAGATAAAAAAATCCTATGAGGATTCCGATTGGTATAATTATGTACTCAAAAAACGGGCTAAAATTAAGTTCGCCATTATGGATGTCGGTAAAACCCGAATGAAAGATAAAATGTTTGTTCATGTAGAAAAATTCGATCGGTTTGTACGGATAAGTTCCAAAGAAGATCTGCTTGCAATCGGCAAGGATTTTCAAATTGATTTGCATGATATCAATTCTTTTTGCTCTGCATTGGATACGGCTTTCAGACAAGCTTTAGATAGAAACATCATAGGAATTAAAACTGCCCTGGCATATCACAGGCAGATCAATTATGAAAATGAACCAATAGAAAAAGCAAGAAAAATATTCAAAATGATAATGGAAAGCCCGTCAGATAAGATATTTAACTTTGAAGAAGTCAAAGCGTTTCAAGATTTCATGATGCATCAAATTATAAGATTGGCTAGGAAACATGATCTTCCAATACAAATACATACAGGCTTACAAGCTGGAGATGGAAACATTCTCTCAAACTCTAATCCAGTACTCCTGTCAAATTTGTTTTTGGAATACAGGGATGTCAAGTTTGTCATATTTCATGGAGGATATCCTTATGGGGGAATTGCTGGTTCTATGGCGAAAAATTTCAGGAACGTCTACCTTGATATGAGTTGGCTTTATATCATTTCACCCTCGTTTAGTGAGCGTTTTCTACACGAATGGTTGGAAACTGTGCCTGCAAATAAAATCATGGCCTTTGGGGCAGATTATCACAATGTCGAAAATGCTTTTGGGCATTCATTGATAGCAAGAAAAATTGTTTCCAAGGTTCTAATTGAGAAAGTAAAGACTGGATATTTCACAGAAACAGAAGCCATAAATATTTCAAAAATGATACTTTCAGATAATGCGATTAAATTATTCAAAATTGATTGAACCCTCGCCTTATAATAGAATGATTTTTTTGGCTCACCATTTTTATAAATAAGGATATGCAATAAATCCGTCTAAAATAGAATGAAATTTTTTTAATATTTCTACTTTTAAAAAACTGATTTCTACAGAAGAGTATTTAAAGGTATTCCCTTAAAACAAATTTCATTTATTTTTAATTTCTTATTACGATTAATTCCGATGAATAGTTTACATTTGCGA
>CAYREN010000239.1:0-7561 GCA_964423255.1 uncultured Roseivirgaceae bacterium
AAATAGAAATGTGCATGACCTACTGGCATTTTTTAGGAGGTCTTTGGTTGTATTTATATTTATTCTTATTATTAAATTTATAACAAAAACTAACCCAAATGGCATCAACAGCTGTAGTTAAAAATTCCAATAAAAATTTGTGGGGAGGTGGAATTTCGCCACTTAAAGCAAGTTATGGAAAACTCATGATGTGGTTCTTCCTTTTGTCAGATGCTTTCACGTTTTCTGGATTGCTCATCACATATGGCTTACTGAGGTATAGTCATAGGGTGTACGATGGAAACTTGGCAGATTATGTAGCATCACATGATTACTGGCCTATTCCGGAAAAGGTATTTGATGCTGTCCCCTTTCTTCATGGAGTTTCCATTCCATTGATGTTTGTGGGAATTATGACATTTATACTCATCATGAGTAGCGTTACAATGGTATTGGCTGTAGAGGCCGGTCATCGTATGGACCGTAAAAATGTTGTGAAATGGATGCTTTGGACAATCCTGGGAGGGATAGCATTCTTAAGCTGCCAGGCATGGGAATGGGCACATTTTATCCATGGCTCAGAGCTTGGACTTACTCTTGCCAATGGCACAACAATACATGGCGCAAATCTATTTGTCAATGAATATGGGCCACAGCTATTTGCAGATTTATTTTTTTTCATTACTGGTTTTCATGGGACTCATGTATTGAGTGGTGTATTACTAAATATTATGGTTTTTTACCAGGCTTCAGTTGGTACATATGAGCGGAGGGGTCACTATGAAATGGTTGAAAAAATTGGACTTTATTGGCACTTTGTTGATCTTGTCTGGGTATTTGTTTTTACGTTTTTCTACTTGATATAAAATAGAATATGGCATTATTAGATGAAATTTCTGAGGTTAAGGTATCACCTGCTGATAAAAGTGAGATTAGTAAACTGTGGAAAATAGCAGGAATACTTTTGGTGATAACAATCATTGAGTTTGTATTTGCCTTTACTTTACCCGATCACTGGAAATTGATGAAAATTTCAATTTTCGTAGGACTCACATTTGTCAAGGCATTTTACATAGTTTCAGAATTCATGCACTTAAAACATGAAAGAAAAGTATTGATTTGGTCAATAGCATTGCCAATGATATTGGTCGTATGGCTTTGCATTGCTTTGATTTATGAAGGCGGAGCAATTCTTGAGGTAAGATAGAAGCAACATTTAAAATTTAGAATGTCAGCGAGCATATTTAAAAAGATCGCTGGCATTTTTAGTTTAAATTTGCATACAGTTTTTCTCAAATGAAAAAATTAATTCTACTCGTATTTACTTTAGTTATTCCAGCTTCCGTATTTATTTTTCTTAAATATTTTGGCACCAACACATTTGAGGTGCCATATTTATTTGAAAATGGCATCCCCAATTGTTTACAATCGGAAAGCCCAAATATAGTTTCAGATTTTGATATTTTTGGAGTATTGGCACAGCCATCAAAAGAGTATGGTAAAAGTGAGTATTTAATTTATGCAGTTTTAGAAAAAAGAGAAGAAGATCAATTAAGTAAATTAATCACTCAATTAATTAGAATTCAAGATGCTTTTTTTGAAAGCGATCCTCCTTATTTCGTACTGTTGGTTAATGGAGATTTAGCTGAGGTACAGGAAATGAAGTTGCTGTCCAGTAGCATGGGATTGAAACGAGGTAATACACAATATTTTTATTCCGATGAATCAGTTTTATTTGAATTTCTGAAATGTGAAATTGCATTAATTAAGAATAATTCAGATGAGCTTACCAACATTGCATTGGTTGACACTGAAAGAAAGATACGAGGAATTTACGCTGGATTAGACAGAGAAGAAGTTGATAAACTAATACTTGAGCTTAAAATATTGAAGCAACAGCATTAATTTAATTGAATGAGCAATAGTAATAATATATTCAAGAGGATCTTCATTGTCATTTCAGTATTGATTCCATTAATGGTAACACTATTCATTTTTTTACCAAAAAGTGATGTTGATACGATAAAGCCCTGGATATTTACGCTTCCTTTTTATAATGCGATAATCAATTCTTTGACAGCAATATTATTGATTGCTGGATTTTATTGTATCAAAACAGGTAAAGTCACTTTACATAAAGTATGTATGATAAGCGCATTTATTTTAGGGTCACTGTTTTTAATATTTTATGTGATATACCATTCAAATGCAGAATCCACAAAATTTGGAGGAGATGGGCTGATAAAAATTATTTATTTCATTCTCTTGATTTCCCATATCTTACTGGCATTTTTTGTAGCTCCTTTAGTATTATTTTCTATTTACTTTGCTGTTACTCAAAAAATTGAATTGCATAAGAAAATTGTAAAATTTACCTTTCCGGTGTGGTTGTATGTGTCTATTTCAGGAATTGTAGTTTATCTAATGATAAGTCCATACTATATTCATTAAATATTAATTGGCATGATAAATAAAATTTGGATAGTTGTGATTACCTGGATATTTGTGATGATTGATTCGGTCGATGTTTCAGCCCAATGCGCAATGTGTAAAGCTTCCGTAGAAACCAATGTAAATATTGATGGGATAGGATTCGCCTCAAAGCTAAATTTTGGAATATTGTATTTATTTGTAACCCCCTATTTATTGGCCCTGATCATTGGCTATTTTTGGTATAAAAAGAGCAAGGAGCATAAACGTAAACTTGAAGAAGCTTAATCTCTGGCAATTACATTAATTCTTATTTGATTTATAATACAACTCTCCTCCTTGTTTTATAATTTTATCTGGAATCAAGAGTTATGACAACGTGAAGATACAGACAGGTAAAATATATACTTATCTATGGTTTTCTATAGTATTTTTCTTATTTGCAATAGCCTATAAATATTTTTTTGTAGATATAAAAAATACGCCTCAGCAAAATATAGTAGTTGTTTCCAACAAATTACAGGAAGAGATATCTTCTATTGACGAAAAGATATCTGACCTTAAGCGTACAATCATCAATTCTCCAAATTTATCTTTCAGCTCATTATTATTGTTGGAAGCGGATTGTCCATATTATGTATATTCCAATAAACGAATTATTTTTTGGTCAAATAACCTTTTTACACCTAAATACAGAGACGTTCTTGGAGATTTTAAACTCTCTTACGTACAAACAAAAAATGGAAAATATTTGATCAGAAAGGAGCAATTTCTTCATGGAAGTAAGTCTTTTGAAATTGTTTTTTTAATTCCAATAAATGAACACCCTGCGGTGATCAATGAATATTTGAAAAGTACCTATAACAAAAAGCTTTTCACAGACACTAATTTTGAAATATCTGACGTATCATCAGATCAGGGTTTTCATGTTGTTGAAGTAAATGGTGAGAAATTGTTTTCCGTAAAATTTGGAAATACATATTCAAACATTGAGCGAAAATCAAATAAAATTATCTTATTCCTCATAATATTTTCTTTCGTATTTATTACAATTTTTATCAAAAAACGACTGAATAATTTTGTCAGATCCGGGGATGTTAGTCTTGGTTTTTTGTTTTTAATGTCAAGTTTATTTACCATAAGAAGCTTGATGCTAATCAGCAGATATTTTTATGATATTGTTTATTTAGATCTTTTTGACCCAAAACACTACGCATCTTCTTTAGTAAATCCTTCACTTGGTGATTTGCTGCTAAATATGATTTCACTTTTGATCCTGGGAAATTATATTTTCAATAATTTTTTTAAATCCCATGCTACAAAGAGCATAATAAAAAGCAATAAACGTACTCAATTTATCATTTCAATAATATGTGTATTTTTTAGTTTTTTCTGGCTTGGGGTGCATCACCAGACATTGAAGACATTGAATTTTGATTCACAATGGTCAATGGATATTACTCAAAACCTCGAATTTGATTACCTCAAAGTAATTAGTTTTTTAATATTTTTTATTAGTGTCGTAGTTTATTTTCTTTTCTCTCATGTTTGTTTTAGGCTATATCTCCAATTGGTAAGGTTTCAAGGCAGGAGGTATGTTTTTTCTATGGTTTTTGGTCTTATCGCATTTCTCTTGTTTGCCTTAGTTTTGCGCTGGGAATTTGCAATGATCATTTTAGTAAATTCTTTTTTTTTCCTTGGAGTTAAATTTTTTAAACTTCCCAAATCCATTGGAAAAATACAGTATCTAACTTTTATTTATTTCTTTTCATTTGGCCTGCCTGGAGCAATTATTGGAATTTATGCCAATTATCAGTTTAGTAAAAATAATACAGATTTCAGTAAGTCGAGATTGGCTAATCAATTATTGGTAGAAAGAAATTTTTTCACAGAACTTCAATTGGCAGATGTTGCCCAAAACATTAGTGAAGATATTTATATAAAAAACAGGATATTAAGTCCGTATGCCTCAAAGTTAATTATTGAGAAAAAAATTCGAAGAGAATATCTGCATAACCTTGACAAATTTGATGTTCAAATATATGTATTCAATTATAGAGGAGATCCATTTGAGCAATTTAATATCAAGGACAATTATAATGATTTCAAATCAAGATTAAGTGAGTTTTCTACTGATACCGAAGGATTGTATTTTATAAATCAGGCAAGAGGACAGGCGATAATTCGTTATCTGACTTTTATAGAGATAAAAGATAGGGGACAATTAATTGGCTATGTATTATTGGATTTGACCCAAAAAAGGTTTGTTCCCAATTCAGTATTTCCACTGTTGCTAAATGAAAATCTCTATGCCCAGCAGATTGATGATACTGAGCAGTTTAGTTATGGCGTATTCAATGGAGGCGAATTGCAATATAATTTCGGGGAATTTAATTACCGAAAAAACCTGCCTACTTTCATCGAAAACGCCAACAAGTTATTTGATAATAGTGTAAGAATAGGTGGTTTTGATCACCAGGCATTCAAGGGAGAGGGAGATAAGTTTGTAATAGTATCTGCAAAAAAAGAACCAGTTAAAGCGCGGTTTGCCAATTTCAGTTTTCTTTTTCTGGTTTATGTATTTTCAATTTTGCTAATTCTTATTGTCGTAACGCTCTACCAAAGCATTAAGCACATCAAGATAAATTATGCAGCAAAAATCCAGTTATATCTAAATTTCGCATTTTTTACCCCTCTCATTATTGTGAGTATCACAACGATGAGTATTATAATACAAACTTTTAAAAGTTCTCTGGAGAATCAGTATTTTAAATATGCCAAAAACCTAAGTGCTGATGTATCTGGCCCTTTAAAAGAATACAAAGGAGATCGGGAAGCATTTTCAGATTTAATATTTGAGATTGCCGAGATTGCTGATTTGGATATAAATGTCTTTATAAATAATGGAAGGTTGGTAGCATCCAGCTTTTTTCAGATATATCAAAATGAAATATTATCCAGTAACATTGACCCAAGAGCCTACATCAAAATAATTGAAGAAAAAGAATTGGCTTTTGTTTTGGAGGAACAAGTGGGATTATTGAAATATAAAAATGTATATGTTGGTATCAGGTCTTATGATACTGGGTCGATCATTGGGATATTGAGTTTGCCGTTTTTCACATCTCACAAAGATTTAGAAAGAAATATTGTTGAAGTACTTTCTAATGTATTGAACATTTTTACTTTCGTATTTATCATATTTCTATTTGTCTCTTTCTTTGTCTCCAGAGGTTTAACTTTCCCCTTACGCTTAATTACGCAAAAAATAAAGCGTACAACCTTGTCAGCATATAATGAACCTTTGAGTTGGAAATCTGAAGATGAAATCGGTTTGATGGTGGCAGAGTATAACAGGATGCTATTGAATCTTGAAGCAAGTAAAAAGGCATTAGCAGAAAGTGAAAAAGAAACTGCATGGCAGGAGATGGCCAGACAAGTGGCTCATGAGATAAAAAATCCTCTAACGCCCATGAAGCTGACCTTACAGCACATGAGGCGGAAAATAGAAGATGGTACTGATAACGAAAAATCAGAAAATAAGCTAAAGCAAATTGGCACACTACTGGATCAAATAGAGACGCTAAGTGATATTGCAACGTCTTTTTCTGATTTTGCCAAAATGCCTGATCCAAGGTCTGAAAAATTAGACATCAGTGAATTGCTCAGAGAGACTATAGATTTGTACAATAAAAAAGAATTGGGTCAGATTATTGCTAATATTAATGGTGGTAATTTTATAATTAAGGGCGATAGAAAATGGCTGGGTCGTGCATTTTCCAATTTAATAATTAATGGGTATCAAGCTGCTCACGATCAGTCCACCGCCAAAATCGAAGTCGATTTACTGGAAATAAGTAAAGATATTGTACGGGTGGAGATCAAGGACCATGGCACCGGTATTCCCGATCATATAAAAGATAAGATATTTACACCCAACTTCAGCACCAAATATACTGGTAGTGGATTAGGGCTTGCCATCGTGAAAAAGGGGATAGAACATGCTAATGGAAAAATATGGTTTAAATCAGAAGTTGGAGCAGGAACCATATTTTATATAGAATTACCCCTTGTCTGATGCCAAGGTTTTGCCTATTCGTATTTTATCTGATTCCTTTGGCAGGTCATACTCAATCTTTACATGAGAAATGCAAGGATATAATAATTTCTCGATCTGAGACAACACTTGATTCTCTCACAGTTATTCCTGAAAGCATTTATTTTAATCTTGTTGATTCATTGGGTTTTCATTACAATCCTGATACAGGAATGATTTATTTTGATTCGAATAGCAGCGATTCAGTAACAATATGCTATCAAGTAATTCCCTACCAATTGCACAAGACCTACCAACGGAAAAACCTTGTGGACTATAAAGAGCAGCAGGTTTATACTTCAAAATATGAAGATAGTGATAGTAGGATACTGGATAGAAAAGAAGAATTATTTCCTACTGATAATATTCAAAAAAGTGGCAGTTTGAGTCGAGGAATTTCTTTCGGAAATACCCAGAATGTTGTTGTAAACTCTGCATTGAATCTTCAATTGGATGGAAAATTGGGTGATGATTTAAATATAAGGGCATCAATCACAGATCAAAATGTACCCTTCCAGCCTGAAGGAAACACTGCCCAAATCCAGGATTTTGATAACATCTATATGGAATTGTATAATGACAATTTTTCATTGAAGGGTGGTGATGTAGTATTGAAAAACCGAAAATCTGAATTTCTGAGATATTATAAAAATGTCCAGGGGGGGATACTTGATACTAAATATAAAATAGGTGAAAAAAGCAATGCTGAGACTTCCATGGGAATAAGTGTGGCAAAAGGAAAATTTGCTACCATCCAGTTGGATGTGGAAGAAGGTGTAGCAGGGCCATACAGAATCCGGATTCCAAACTCCAATGATTTTATCATCATCATGGCCAATTCGGAAAAAGTGTACCTTGATGGTAAGCAGCTACAAAGGGGATATAACTATGATTATGTAATTGATTATAACAAAGCAGAGATACAGTTTACAAGTAATGTGCTCATCACAAAATTTTCCAGGGTAAGAATTGATGTGGAATATTCAGATCAAAATTATAGCAGAAGTATAATTACCGGAAGTCACTATCAGCAAATAGGCAAGGCAAGTTTTTCAT
>CAYREN010000240.1:0-7526 GCA_964423255.1 uncultured Roseivirgaceae bacterium
AAAATGATTTGAAAGAATTTGTCGGCTATAAAGTTGGAAATTATGCAGTACAAGGAAACTATTCTTTTTATGATGCCGTAATGACCTTAAAATTAAATGACGGAAGTACAATGGTTTCAGAACAGGTGGTAGCAACCGAATGGAAAGATGGAAAAATTTACAGAGAAAGATATTATCACGCTTAAATAAGAAATAACCTAAAATAGATGATGAACACAATATTATTATACGGAGCAGATTGGTGTCCGGATTGCATAAGAGTTAAAGTTTTTTTAAAGAATAACAACATCGATTATACATTTATTGATGTAGATATGAATAGAGAAGCAGCCTCAAAATTAGAAGAGATTAACAATGGAAAAAGAATTATTCCAACGCTAATTATCAATAATAAATCATATGCCAATCCTGAAAATATTGTTTTATCATCTGTTTTAGGTATTAATGAAGCAGGAAGAGTTCAACTTTTTGGAGCCGATTGGTGTCCCGATTGTAGGAGAGCAAAAAACTTCTTGCGTGACAATGCAATAAATTTTGAGTTTATTGATGTAGATGCCTATGATTGGGCTACTCAAAAGGTAGAAGAAATTAACAATGGGAAACGAATTATTCCAACTGTTTTAATTGATGGAAAACCACATACAAATCCCGACAATGTTAAATTAACAGAGTTGCTATCTATCAATATTGAAAAAGAACATAAAATTTACGATACTATAATTATTGGTGGAGGTGCTGCCGGTTTAACTACTTCAATTTATGCACAACGAGATCGTTTTGACACGCTGATTTTGGAGAAAAAGAATATTGGTGGAAACGCATTTTTAACAGAGAAAATCGAAAACTACCCAGGTTTCACTTCTATTTCTGGTCCAAAATTAATGGATAAAATGGAGGAGCAAGCTAAAACATATGGGGCAGATATTAAAACAGGTGAAGAAGTAGTTGGCCTTAGAAAAGAAGGTGAACTGTTTACAGTTGAAACAAATAGCAGCTCTTACTTTGGAAAAACAATTGTTTTATCAACCGGTTCAACATATAGGCAACTTGATATCCCGAATGAAACAGAATTAATTGGCTCTGGTATTCACTTTTGCGCCACTTGTGATGGCGCTTTTTACAGAGATAAAGACATCATAGTAATTGGAGGAGGGAATTCGGCTTTAGAAGAAGGGATATTTCTTGCAGGATTTTGTAAAAGTGTTAAAATAGTTAACCGTTTAAATGAGTTTACAGCATCAGAAACTTATATAGAAAAATTATCAAGTATTGATAATATAACTACCTATATGAATAAGACATCGATAGAATTTATTGCTGGAGAAAATGAATTGTTTCAAAGTTTGAAAGTAAAAGATAATGAAACTGAAGAGGAAACTCTTATCTATGCTGATGGCGTTTTTATTTTTATTGGATTAATTCCAAATACAGCTCATTTTAAAGGTGTTGTAGAATTAGATGAAAGAGGATTTATTCAAACAACAGCTTTGGCCGAAACATCAGTTAACGGAATATTTGCAGCAGGAGATTGTAGAGAAGGAGCTATTGCACAAGTAGCAGCAGCAACGGGAGAAGGTGTTTTAGCAAGTTATGGAATTAGAAATTATTTAAAGTAAAAAGGATAATTTAGGGGTATGATCTTTGGCAAGATGAACATACAAGAATTTAGAGCAAGACAGAAAACATTTCTTTCTTCTAATGGGAAAATTAAATTTATCGATGAAGGTGAAGGTGAAGTGATTTTATTAATTCATGGAATCCCTACTTCATCTTGGTTATACCGAAAAATGATTAAAGGATTAGTAGCTAATAATTATCGAATTATTGCGCCAGATATGTTAGGTTTTGGTGATAGCGATAGCCCTGACGGTTACAGAATTTACTCTTCTAAAGAACATTCAAAAAGAATAATAGAATTAATGGATTCTTTAGAAATAAAAACCTGGAATCATTTAATGCACGATGCAGGGGGGCTATGGACATGGGAATTAATTAAAAACAACCCTGAAAGAGTAATAAAACTAATAATGCTAAACACACTCGTTTTAGAAGAGGGTTTCTTTCCTCCAATGAAAATGAAGGAAGGAATCTTGGCAAAATTTATTTTATCACTTTATCACAAAAAAATAACTTCAACATTTTTATTGAAAATGCTATTTAAAAATGGGTTAATGAATAATAAACTTTCAAAAAGTGAATTTAAAGGCTATCAAAAATCACTTCTTGAAGGGAAAACAAAAGGGATGTATTATTTTTTCACTCAACTATCTAAGCCTTTCCCAAATTACGAGGAAGTACTAAAACAGCTTAAAATTCCAATTTTAGTAATATGGGGTAAGTATGATAAGATATTAAAGTGGGAGTCTCAAAAAAAACATGTTTTAGAACTGTTGGAAATTGAAGAAAACAACATTCATATATTAGAAGGAATTCATTTTATACAGGAAGAACAACCAGATAAAATTACAACACTAATTAATGATTTTGTTAACTAAGAAATAAGGAGAATTATGAATTGGAATAATGTTATAAAATATGCGAACAACGGAAGTCCTACTCCAGAAAAACGAGTAGAAAAAACAGATGATGAATGGAAATCTATTTTAACTGCTGAACAGTTTAGGATAACAAGATTAAAAGGAACAGAAAGAGCTGGTTCAGGAGCATTATGTAATGCTCACGATGCTGGAAAATACAGTTGTATTTGTTGTGATACACTTTTATTTGATTCAACAATTAAATTTGAATCAAAAAGCGGCTGGCCAAGTTTTACACAACCAATAAGTGAAAATGCGATAAAATATCACAAAGATTCATCTTTCGGGATGACAAGAGTAGAAGTAATGTGCAATACTTGTGATGGACATCTTGGCCACGTATTTCCAGATGGACCAGAGCCAAGTGGATTAAGATATTGTGTTAATTCAGAATCTATTCAATTAATAAAAAAAGGGGGATAATTATGAATGCAGAAATTGCAACATTTGGAGGAGGCTGTTTTTGGTGTATCGAAGCAGTAATTCAGCGACTAAGAGGAGTTGAAAAAATAATATCAGGATATACTGGAGGAACTGCTCCTGGCATTCCAACATATAGAGAGGTATGTTCTGGACTAACTGGTCATGCAGAAGTAGTGCGGGTTACTTTTAATTCTAATGAACTAAGCTATCATGACTTAATAACTATTTTTATGACAAGTCACGACCCTACGCAATTAAATAAACAAGGTGCTGATAAAGGAACTCAATATCGTTCAGTTATTTATTATGAAAATGACACGCAAAAACAAACTGTAAAAGAAGTGTTTAGTGAAATTAAAAGTTATTATTCAGAACCTATTGTTACGGAATTATCTAAATCAGAAGAATTCCATGTTGCCGAAACAGGGCATCAAAATTATTATAATAATAATTCGGAAGTAGGATATTGCAGAGTAGTTATTGACCCAAAAATTGCTAAGTTAAGAGCAATGTATGCTGATAAATTAAGATGAGTTAAGCAAAGTAAATATGATTCGAGAAAATGGTTAGCATTATGAGTCAATTAACATTTCATAACAATATTAAGAATTGTAAAATTTGTAAAGATTTTTTACCAAACTCTCCAAAACCGATTATTGCATTTAACTCAAATAGTAAAATAATTATTATTGGTCAAGCACCAGGAAGTGTAGTACATGAAAATGAAATTCCATTTGACGACAGAAGTGGTGATACACTGAGAGAATGGTTAGGGGTGACTCAGCAAGAGTTTTACAATACTGACAATTTTGCTATTGTACCTATGAGTTTTTGTTACCCCGGAAAAGGGAAAACAGGAGGAGATGCACCACCAAGAAAGGAATGTGCTCCAGAATGGCACAACCAAGTGATGGATCATTTAAAAAATGTGCAGCTCATTGTGCTTATCGGAAAATATGCACAGGACTACTATTTAGGAAAAAGCAAGGAAAGAAACCTTACTGAAACTGTTATGAAGGTCGATAATTACTTGCCCAAGTATTTTCCGATTGTGCATCCATCGCCATTAAATTTTAGATGGCACATAAAAAACAAATGGTTTGTAAAAGACATTTTACCGATTTTACAAAATCGGATAAGAGAAATACTAAACAATTAAACTGAATAGTAATGACAATAATTATTGATAGCATCAAAATCTTGAGATATTCAAAAACAAATAGAGATTTGTAGAAATAGCACTGAAGGTTTGAATTTAGATTGATTCTCACTTATACCCCTTCCGCATCCGTTTTATCTCTAAATGCGGTAAGATGCGAGGCCGTTTCTCTTACGATTCTCTGAACTGCCAAACCGTGCGCCAAATTCGGGACGAAGGCATCTTTATCATTTCCGGAAAGAAAGACATAATGGGCGTGAATCATAGACCTTAGCCAGCCCGGAGGCACATGGCCCGAAGGAAAACTCGTTATGGGTTTATAATGACTTCCAACAGGTTGCTTTACCCATTGTCTTGTTTTTTCCAGATAATATTCAAAATAGTCTACGGAATGAGAACTGAACCGCAAAGCTCCTTGCTCCGCAAAAATCTCTAAATTCACCATATCTCCAGTACCCGAGCTCACCCTGCTTGCGGACATATTTCCAACAGCTTTTGTGTTAGCATCAAACAAAGAAATTGAACTGAATAAGTCTGAATCGAAGGGCACATCGTTGTAACTTCCAGACTGAAGCGCATTAACTATATTTAGATTTTCACCAAAAAAAGCCATGAGCATACTAATGCCATGAGATCCAAGATCGGCCATAGCACCACCATCCGGGGCAGATGTCAACCTCGTTTGTCGTTTATCTCGATAAGACTTTTGTAAATAATCCCCATGATAATATTTTAAATCAAAATGTATGGGATTCCCAAGTATTCCGGATTTCCAAAAGGCAAGAGCTTCCCGCACAGCAGCAGTAAGCAGAAATTGAAATCCAACTTGAATATTGATATCACTACCAATATTTTCAAGTAAGAATTTCATGCCCTCTTCTTCTTTTTTTGAGGCGCATACTGGTTTTTCAATATAAATATGCTTCACTCCCGGCATTTTTAATGCCATTTGAAAATGCTCGAAATGCACTTTATTTGGACCAAGAATAAGCACAGCATCCAAAGTATCATTATTAGCAAATTCTTCAATACTTTGAGAAATGTCGAAATCATACTTTTTGGCAAAATTCGATCTGCTTTCTTTTCGGGAAGAAGTAACAGAAACCAACTTCACTCCTGGAGGATCATCATAATAATATTTTAAAGAACTTAATGAAAACGCATGAGCACGAGCTATACCTCCTGCACCAATAAAACCAATTTTAAAATTTTCCATGCTATTTAACTCAATCATTTTATTGTGCTAAAGTAATCTAATTCAATGGTGAATTGAAGCCATTACATGGGAAGTCAACTAATGCTTATTTAGAATGAACCTGTGTGCGGTTTGCAGGATAAGAACATTTGAATTGGGAAATTAGAAATAAAATAGATAGTCATTAAAACCAATTGAGTGAGTCTTAAGTTTTTCATGATTTCAATATTCTACTGTTCGCTAATTCTTTAGTTCTACAATACGATATAAATACAGTTGTTTAATTATCGCTAAAATTTTAGTGATAGTTTCTTTTTAAGAGCCTAAATGTACAATGTAGAATAAAAGATAATCGGAAAATTATACGGCTGCAATAGGCGTTCAATATTAATCAGCAAATGATATATTGAGCGTATTCAAATGATTTACTAATAGTTTAGCCATATATATTTATTAAAATAAAAGAAAGCGATAACTTTGCGGCTATCCTGAATAAATCAGGGTTTTGTGAAATACCTGTAAGT
The DNA here is from genome assembly GCA_964423255.1 of uncultured Roseivirgaceae bacterium. Taxonomy (GTDB): domain Bacteria; phylum Bacteroidota; class Bacteroidia; order Cytophagales; family Cyclobacteriaceae; genus JAAUQL01. Next base: position 5,839 of record CAYREN010000240.1, read on the forward strand.
AGTTGGCAATTGAGCCATGGTACTGAAGCAGTTCAAAATTCAATGATGAAATGGATTGCGATCAATGGGTTAAAAAATAATCTGAATAAGAAAAATGATAGGTAAAGCATTAAAAAAAATATTCGGTACTAAATCGGATCGGGACATTAAGGTGATCATGCCCTATGTTATAAAAACCAATGAAGAATATGCGAAACTTCCGGACATTAGTGATGATGAATTAAGAGCAAAAACTAATTCTGTAAAGGAGCAAATAGATAATCACTTAAGCGAGATAGACAAACAACTTGAAGAGCTTCATCAGCAAGTAGAAGAAAATCCTGATTTAGATATCCACGAAAAAGAAAAAATCTTCAATGAAATTGATGAACTTGAAGAAAATCGCAATAATCAACTGGAAGATATTTTACTGGAGGTTTTGCCAAAGGCATTTGCCATTGTAAAAGAAACTGCTCGAAGGTTTAAGGAGGTCGGAGATTTGGTGGTAACAGCAACCATGCGCGACAAACAAATAGCTGCCAAACACGAACATGTAGAAATTGATGGCGATAAGGCCATCTGGCATAATGAATGGTTGGCAGCAGGAAATAAGCAGAAATGGGAAATGCTGCATTACGATGTTCAGCTTATTGGAGGAGTTGTGCTGCACCAGGGAAAAATTGCTGAGATGGCTACAGGAGAGGGAAAGACCCTTGTAGCAACGTTGCCGGCATTTCTAAATGCATTGTCAAAAAGGGGTGTTCACATTGTGACCGTAAATAATTATCTCGCAACAAGAGATTCAGAATGGATGGGTCCTTTATTTGAATTTCATGGACTTAAAGTGGATTGTATAGATAGGTATGATCCCAACTCCGACGATCGAAGAGAGGCGTACAAATGCGACATCATTTATGGAACCAACAATGAGTTTGGGTTTGATTATCTGCGTGACAACATGTCGAGGGAAGTAGGAGATTTGGTGCAGAGAAAACATCATTTCACCATGATTGATGAGGTTGATTCTGTGCTGATTGATGATGCACGAACACCTTTAATTATTTCAGGACCTGTACCAAAAGGAGATGAGCATCAGTTTCACGAGCTTAGGCCAAGGGTACAATTGCTTATTGATGCACAGAAAAAAGTTGTTTCACAATTCTTAATTGAGGCAAAAAAATTACTTAATGATGGGAATGATAAAGAAGGCGGTTTACCTCTTTTTCGTGCTTTTCGTGGATTGCCAAAGTACAAGCCACTTATTAAGTATTTGAGTGAACCTGGCATGAAGCAGATCCAGCTAAAAACGGAGAATATCTATTTGCAGGATAATTCAAAATTAATGCCGGAGGCGGATGCACCGCTTTATTTTACTATTGATGAAAAGAACAACAGCATCGATCTTACAGAAAAAGGAATAGATTTGATCACGGGTCAGGGTGAAGATGAAAACTTTTTCATCTTACCGGACATCGGCTCTGAGATTGCAGAGTATGAAAACGACTCTTCTTTGGATGAGAAAGAAATGCTGCAAAAGAAAGAAGAACTTATTCAGGACTATGCAGAAAAAGCCGATCGAATTCATACGGTAAATCAACTTCTCAAAGCATATACATTGTTCGAAAAGGACACAGAATATATTCTTGTAGATAATAAGGTGAAAATTGTCGATGAGCAAACAGGTCGTGTCATGGAAGGTCGTCGCTACT
>CAYREN010000241.1:0-7513 GCA_964423255.1 uncultured Roseivirgaceae bacterium
TTTTTATGTCGTTGGCCACAATGATATTTATTTTCGGAAGATATTTTTTACCTACGTTGTACATCAATGATCCGGAAGTGATTGATATGGCAGCTGCGTTACTGGTGATTGCAGGAATATTTCAATTGGCCGATGGAATTCAGGTGATAGGCCTTGGGGCTTTGAGAGGTATGTCAGATGTGATAATACCCACAGTGATCACTCTTATTGCATACTGGATAATTGGACTGCCACTTGGGTATCTTTTTGGCTTTACGCTACAACTTGGCGCCTTGGGCGTTTGGTATGGTCTTTTGGCAGGTTTGGCAATAGCTGCAATATTGCTGTTTTTAAGGTTTAATCATTTGAGTAAGAAATTGATTGTTTCGGGTAAGGCTTCTTAAATATTTCATCTTTTCAAAAAAGCATAAATAATTTTTGGTTCCCGATTAGGTAGATTTTCTAATTCATCAATCGGTTAGGTTTTGCCCATCTTATTTTAGCCACAAATACACTACCGTCACTACCATATTTTTCAACACCTTTTGGTTGCATCCACTCCGATACAGTAACCCAAGTTTCATTTTGACTAATATCGGTAATTCCGAAATTTCCTAGTCGGGCACCTCGCTCGGGCACAAGAATTTGCTCAGTCTCACGAATCACCTGTAAGTTTTCAGTATTTACCTGTGCAATAAACAAAGGAGCACGATGACGAAAAACATGATCGTTTCCTGCTCCACGCCTCGTGTACACAAGAAACAATCCATCGCTATGCGTTACCCAATGCTGTTGAGTGTTGTAGCTTCCCAACTCGGTTCCATCGTCAAATTTCCATGGGCGAATCTGTTCAAAATGCAATCCATCTTCACTCCGTGTAACAAAACCCTTTTTATCATTTCTGATCGTCATAAAAAAAACATCATTGTATTTTGTTAGTGAAGGCTCACCCAACCCACGAGTTTCGTCATTCAACTCCAACTCTGTACCATGAGTCCAATATTTGAGAGATTTTCCATCAAAAGAACATATGCAAACTGTAACTCGCGAGTTCTTCCCTGGCGGACGAAAATAAATTGGCAGCAAAATAGTTCCATCTTGTAAATCAACCCGCTGTACACAACCGGCGCCTGAATCAATAAACTTATTTCCATCAGGCATTTTTAATTTTTGCCAATTTGCCCACTTACCAGATGTTGTATCGTAAACCGAAAAGGATGTGTGACGAGGCCTTGGGCTGGTAACCTTCCACTGTGGAGTATATACCACTGTATGCCCGATTCCTAGCAATGTACCCGATGAGGCATGCCATTTTGGCCAGAAATCGCTAACAGCAACTGGTCGAACAACACTTTCAATAGTTTCATAGCGGGGTGCCAAGGTCTGGTTTAGGATGGGCTCAGTCCAAGACTCTCCTAAATTGTTGGTATGAAGCTCAAAAATTCCCCGAAAAACATCACTACCTTCCAAGTCTAAAACATTCATGGTCATAACAACCTTGGGATTAGCATATTCTCCATGTCTGGGGATAATACCTGCCCGTGGATGACACCAGCACTTTTCACCATCGAATAATTTTGTTGCGACACCCAAATCCAATAAGTACCTTATCTCTTTATTTCTGAAGTTCAATAATGAAGGAAGAGCCACCAAAGATATACTGCTAATTAAAGACGATTTCAGAAACGATCTTCTTTCAATAATTTTTTTCATTATTTTTTTGCTGATCCAAAATTGCTTTATTTATAAAAATCAAATGTTCCTTTTGGTAAAATCACTTCAATAAAGCCAACCCCTGAATTCAAAACCTCAACTGAAGAATCAAATTGAACAGATCCCATACCGGGACCTTCCAACCTAACTTTCGTTCCATCGGAAATGATTATTCCATTATTGCTTTTAGAATAAATAGAAATTTGATTTTCTGATTCAAATCCAGTTCCATTTTGATTAAATTTTCTACCATGACGTACGAAATAAAAAATATTCTTAGTGTCTTTGGTTCTTGAAACAAATGATTTCGCATTAAATGTGAAGTTATTATAGGTGAATTCCTGACTACCGAATGATTCTCCAATAATATCCTGCAATCCGCTACTATGATTTATACTAACTCCGGTAAAACCATATTCTGCTATTCTACTCATTTTTGGTTTAGTATGAGATGCATTATGCGGAAATAAAACTGTAACCAAATTCACATTTCCATCATTATTTACTTCATACACCGATTCCAGCCGATTGTGCGTCGGGTAACCCGGATATCTACCCGGAACTGCAGATTGTATTTTTTCAATATTAACTATTGAGGGTGTTGTACCATAGAAAAAAGTTAGCTTAGTTCCATTTACTGAGGGATAATGATCAATTGAAGCTTCATATTCCATTCCATCAACAATTGAGGAAACAATTGATTGGTTAGCAGGGTGCAAATAATTTAATATTTGATTTCCAATACTAGCCTCCACTTCATCAAATAATACTATATATGCATTTAAATTATCTGTGCCATGAATCAATACCAAATTTCTGAAATGCGATGCATTGCCAAGTGACAATCCTGAAAAACCACTTGCATAATCCAATTCAATTGTAGAAAACCCTTCAACAATACCTCCGCCAATTCTGACAGAATGATTATTACCATTTATCGTCAGCGTATTATTTAGGTTTGCCGCCCGCACAGACTCTCCAAGTCTTCCTCCATTGACCATTAACCTATTTCCATATCCGGAGATAGCGAGACCATTTACTTCATTGTGTGTATGCCACTCATCCTGAGACATAATGTTATACAAAACCGCATGGATCCCATTTGGATTATCGTTTTTCTCCCTGAAGAAAGCACCTCCATTTGTATAAATTTTACTCGAAGGAATGATAGGGGCCGGTAATGCCTGCTTCGGTAAAATATATGTCAGAATATTTCCAATTGCCGGAGTCCCTTCATGAAACCATGCCGCGTAACCTGCTGCTTGCATATCGAAATTGACTACTCGACGATGGAGCATGTCATTACTGATACCCTGCGTAGGTAGCATATCACCAAATATGGCCATTTCCTTTGAACAGTTTACACTTGATCCAAAAAGCCATCTGTGGAATTTTATTAGTTTCTCATTTTTATAATATCGTGGATCAATCCCGGTAAACTCAAGTACATCCATGTAACCCGATTTAGAAATTCGGCTGTTGCCACCGCCAACTCGTTCCCAGGCATAATGATTTGTGACGGGGCTCACCCCATCTTCCGTAATTTGCCACATTATCACATTATAATAATCGTCATCCGGCCTTGTTCGATCACCTTTGTAAATGTCCCAGGCACCATGCGTACCGTACCTTACATCAACCCACGATCCTATTCTGTCGATTTTAAAAATCTGATTAGAAATGACATTCTCACATTTCTGAATTTCTTCTATGGAAAGCGCATTATATACAATATCAAGTGCCAAAATTGCTACAAAAAAAGAGCCCATTGGAGGGACCACTTTTCCCCAACCTCCGTTATTATCAAGTTCCAGTTGAGCGTATTGATTAATAATCGCATCTCTTACCTTATTTGCATAGATTTGGGAATCCCCTTCGTCTAAAATATATGCCAATGCTGCCGCACCAATATAAAACTGTAAATCGTATGGTTTTATTCCACTTCCGGTCTTTGCGCGAGCAATTGCATCACCTTTCATCGATTTCCATGGTTCCGCTTCCGATTTAACCCTCAACGCCTGAAACTGATTTTTTTTGACGATTAAAAAAGGATGATGCGTTTCCTTGTCAGGATCATCTCTTGGGATATCTTTCGTTTCAGCATTGCACGAAGCAATTAGAAGTATTAAACCTAATATCGATAATAAATTTCTGACTATTTTCATTATGATTTATTTAAACCATTAAATAAAAAATCTATCTCTCAGCATTAGTAATTATAATTTCATTCTTCGCTTTCAATTTTGAATTATTCATTTCAAATACAATTCGTGTAATTCCTCCCGGCCAGTAGGTTTTAAGTTTCGAATCGGTCACTTCATTAAATTCAATTGTTGGAGAAACGGTTTTTGAATTATACTTCATATTCAAGGTAAAACCATCACCTTCCAACTGTAATTTTCCAGGAGCAGCTTCGCTTACTTTACAGCTTGTTACGAAATTTATTTTCGTAGGCTCTTCCAGGACATTTTTTAGTTTATAATTATCCAGGATGGTAAAATTTTTACCACGAGTTAGTGTGTAACTGCGCACCCAACTATCAACTGCTGCTGCATCTATATAAGCGCCGGAAATATCCGTAGAGAAAACAGCCTTTTTATCATCAGCTTTAAATGTTGAGTTTTTAGCTTTGTATATGGCTCCTTGCATCTGTTCTTGTCCATTAATTTTGGGCAGGTTGTGATATTGGGATTGCATGGTCCAGATTTCGTAGCGGCGACTGCTAAAGGTTTTTGCAGTGTATCTTTCACGGCCGATATCAATCAAGCATGGCTTGCCATTAAAATATAAAACGCATGTTCCCAAATCATTATGATTGTGACTTTCGGCGTTGTGTCCTCCTTTTGCTGCAAAAAAGAAACCTTTGGAAGAACCCTCTTCGTCACGTGCGCCAGCTACTTCGGTGTCCGGTAGCCAGAAATCTCTTATTAGCGCATCTTTAGCAGGAGCATTTTTAATTTCATCCAAAAGCATCAATTGCAAAATTTGCTCATCAATTTTACCACTTGGAGCTTTCACTCCCCAATCTTGCTTCTTAGCCAGAAAGACTCCAAAGCCTTGCATTATCGGATCCTTTATTTCCTTTCCATAGCTGTAAATAATTGATGGGCGGCCTCCGGTTGTAGCATCTGCATCTGCAAAATTGATGAAATATGGGTATTCGATATATGCTTTATAAATGTAATTTCCCATATTCTGCACCAGTTGGTTGTCGAAAATATCGAATTTACCATTTGTTGCTTTCTTGAGTAAATCCAGACATTGGTACAAGGAAGCTCCTGCCCTTCCCCAATAGGATGGTCCTTCATCGCATCCTCCATCGTCCGGATATCCATTTATAAATACATCTAGTGAATTAATTACTTTTTGCACGCCTTTAATCTTTTGGTCCTGATCATCTTCCAAAATCAAAATTGCAGTCAACATATTATGATTTGTCCATGGATTCCAGTTGTTTACAGAACGACTGCCATCTAATCCCATCCACCAAAAATCATTTCTTTCGTAATATGGGATTATGGCCTTTTTCATGATTTCATCTTTCAGGCGCTTTGAAATTAGTGGATGTATTTCATCAAATTGATCTTTGAAAAGATACCATGTCCAGGAAAGAATATTGGTGATTTCACCTACTCCTAGGTCAATAATGGGTTCATTAGCATCGGGTAAACCATGGGATGCCTTCTGCTTAGTCAGATGTGCCGACCATCCCCACCAGGTTTGCTCGCTGTAATACCATACTCCATTAACAATCTGGTCAATAAATCGACCTTTGCCCTCAACAAGCTCTCCCATTACAAATGCCATTAATACATGTCGGGGAGCAGCATAAACACTTTGTCTTCTATCTCCCGATCTAATAATTTCAAGATAATCCGTTGCCTTTACAACCGGCCAGTTGTAATCCAAGGTATTCTCAGCCTCCTCAATGTATTGCTTCTTCAATGCTTCGGGTAAATTATTCCAAAAATCCCGGCTTTTGTAGTTGGGAATATTCAGTTCAGAGAAACTCTTTATTAGGGCACTTTCGAAACTGATCTTATTGGCCTCATTCTGCAGTACATCTCGTTTTTCCATTGAAAATGCAGTAAATGAGAAAATTGTAAGCGCTAAAAGTATGGGCAGTTTTTCCATGATAATAATGTTGAGAATTCGTGTTTATGCTAGTTAACCTCTTTTTAAATTCAATTATTTTTAATAAATACTCTCTTTTAAAAAACTCTATTTTAATTTGACTTGAAACTCATCTTCGCCTTTTCACTGTTTGAATAAGGTACGGTTATTATCCATTCTCCTTTTTTGGCCTCTATCACGCTAAGCTCTATTCCATCTACATTTTTTGATATAACCTTTGCCTGAATATCAGGAGTAGATGACTTAAAGGGTACCAGTAGCCATATAAATGTTTGATTTGATTTAATTTTTATTGAATAAATAGAGGCTACATTTGATTCATATTTATTATATTCCGGACTATACCAACCCTGAATTTCAGGAGTTTCCTGCCCTTTTATGAGGTTGATTTTCCATTTGGATTTACCTACCGGAATAATCTTCAAGTTTCCATTATCGTTTTCAGAGTATATAATATTTTTTCGTCCAACCATAACCACACAGTCTGGATGCCAGTGCCAAAGTGTCTCAATTTTTCGAGGTTGATCGGTATCAATATTGTCAACTACAATCCAGAAATTTTCCCTTATATAAAATAATGCCCTCGTGTGTTTTGCCACACCTTCTATATCAATATACTTGTCAAAAGAGTTCCAGGCATAATCAAATTCAGGAGTGATTTTGTAGTGAATTTCTGTAAGCGGTTCGGTGATTACTTTTGGACCAGCACCTTGTCCCTTTCCGTCAATTAATATCACATTATGTCCCTGGCTTCCTTTGGCATATCTCCTGAATTTTTTTGCCACATCACCAGTATAGGCAAAGCGCCCTGCGTCAACTAATAAATCCCTACCGTTAGCCGATATGGAAATGTGTAATTTATCGTTGTGCTGATGCCCGCTTCCCCATGGGCCAATGTCAAAAAAAGACCAATGTGCATTGGCCTCATAACCACTTCTTGAAATTAGATGGCCGGCCCAGGGATAAATAAACGAAGGACCACTACTGGGTTTTACACCCAATTTCCCATTGCTCGCTATGTACTTCCAATCATTGCGATTGTATTTTGTGGCTGCCGCAAGAACCCGATCACGATTATAATCCAAATCAGCATCATTGTTCAATAGTGCATTTCCATTGGGCCTCATGATAAAAGCAAGATAACTCCACATGTTTTCAATCTGCGATGTATAAAACTCAGGCAGAGTTTTATTAGCTTTTTGGCAAATATCTTGAAACAAAGAAAAATTGCTAAGTGCTCCCATATGATAATGCGATGTTAATTCGGTTTGTGCTCCATCGTCATACACCTGGTTTTTCATACTTTCTGTCATAGTTTCGATTGAATAATCTAACCATTTATTGGAGTTTTTGTATTCAGGAAAATTTGTAGCTACTGTTGCAAGCGCTGAAATTTCCATGGTTAGCCAATTGTTGCTTCCATGAAAATTTTTATTATAATGTGCATGGTCAGGCAAACTACTCAACATTAAAAGTTGTGTTGAAGGGGATAAATATTCAGTATTTATAAGACCATAGAAAATTCGTGACCAAACTTTAATTCTGAAACTTACTTCCAACCCTCGCCATACCGAATTACTACTTTTAACTCCCGGGTAAGGCATACCTTTTATAATAAAATCTCTTAAGAACAGATCGATATATTCGGCATATTTAGGATTGCCTGTTTCAAAATAAGTTGATAGTA
>CAYREN010000242.1:0-7487 GCA_964423255.1 uncultured Roseivirgaceae bacterium
CCAAATTAATTTTTCGATAAGAGGAAGCCAATCTTTAAAATTTTCCATGGTTAGTGTTGTTTAAAATGTTATCGTACAAAAATCTTTTACAATATTGCAAGCCAAGAATTACTATTGTTGACAACTACAATGTACACCAGTAAAACTATGTGACTCAGCGTGCCACTCAAAGTTGTCGTTATAACCTTCTTGCTCCCAGTAAAATTTACTTCGTGGCTGGTCCCGATTACCAATTTCATTCATGGTTTCGGTATCGTACATTCGTCCATTCACAATGGTATAAATTACGGAATTGATGTTATATATATTTTCCAAAGGATCATTATCCAATACTATAATATCAGCCAGTTTTCCCACTTCTATTGAACCCAGATGATCTCCCATGCCAATGTATTCGGCTCCATGGATTGTGGCAGCTTTTAGCACCTGGCTATTTGTCATACCTCCCTGCGAAAGATTCCACATTTCCCATAACACGCCCATTCCCTGCAATTGTCCATGACCACCTACACATATTTTTACGCCCGCATCAGCCAGTTTCTTGCACGATTGCGATGTGAGGATATGGCCATTTTCATACTCATCGATGGGTGCCATGGTACGATGCCGCGATCGACTATCAATGATGGCTCTTGGGGTGTATTTCAAAAGTTTCTCATTTTCCCAGACATTGGTAGTTTGATACCAATAATACTCTCCATTTAATCCTCCATAATTGACAATCAAGGTTGGTGTATTGCTGGTATTGCTGGCAGCCCAAAGCTGAATAACATCATTATACAATGGAGCTATTGGCACATTGTGCTCGATACTCGTGTGCCCATCCAGTATCATGGTCATATTGTGAAAAAAGGTTGAGCCACCTTCAGGATATACCATTATTTCCAATTCTTTGGCTGCTTTAATCACTTGCTGCCTTTGCTCTCTTCTGGGCTGATTATAACTTTTTACACTGAATGCTCCATAAGCTTTGGTTCTTTCTATTGCAAATTTGGCGTCGTCATAGTTGTTAATTACGGCTTTAAAATCTCCTTCTGCACCATACAATATAGTTCCTGTTGAAAAAATTCTAGGGCCAACCATATGGCCGGCTTTTACCATTTCTGATTGTGACAATGCCATCTCAGAGTTGGCCGAAGGGTCGTGAGTAGCTGTGATACCAAAAGCAAGATTGGCATAATATGGCCATTCCTTTTGCGGACTCAGTCCATACCGAAAAGCTTTGAGATGTGCATGGGTGTCAATGATGCCCGGCATGATGGTTTTACCACTGGCATCGATGATAATTGCATCATCGGGAATATTAATTTCATCCATACTTCCAACTGCAACGATTTTATTTCTTTCTATGACCACTACTCCATTTTCAATAACTTCGTCGCCGTTCATGGTAATTATCTTTGCGTCGGTAAATGCAAGTTTTCCTTTGGGTCGATCCATGTCTAAGGTCAGATCAATATCTATTATTTTCGTTTTTATTTCTGCAATGCTATCCGGAGATCCTTCCAAAAAAGTAAAGCAATCTTTGATTTCAGCTGTATAATATTTTGATCCCAATGTCCAGTGGATTTTTTGCCCATCTGCTGACCACTGCAGGTTGATACCCGCATCTTTTGATACCTTGGCCACAGGCATAGACTTTACATCACCGCTCAATTCGAAGGTATGCCCATGATCTGCAAAAGGAATCAAATACACATGGTATAGTTCTCCAAATGCCAACCATTTATTATCAGGGCTCAATGTAAACTGATTGGCATATTTTGAATGAAAATGTACTTTTTTATCATTCCCATTCAGGTTGACACTATTATAACTTTTGTCAAGGGACCCTCCTTTTTGATAGTAAATCCTTTCTGAGGTCTGGTCAAATGATGGGTTTTGACCATCATTGGTAACAAAATTAGCCTGGCCACCATTGGCATTCATCCAGTAAATTCCCGGCTTTACAGTATAAACAAAACCCATGGCTCCATTTCCTCCTTCTTTATAATACACAATTTTATTTCCGTCAGCAGAAAAAGAAGGTGTTCGATAAATTCCTTTTTCACTTGAGAGTTTTACAGCGTCCCCACCTTTTGAAGGGATTTTCCAAATGGCACCTTTTGCTTCATCATCCCAGGAGACGTAAATGATGGATTTTCCATCTGCCGAAAAAGATGGTTCAAACTCCAGAGCAGTACCATCAGTCAATCTCTTTGGTTTGCCATCAGGTAGTTGTTTTGTCCATAGAAATCCAACGGCATTAAAAACAATTGTTTTTCCATCAGGGGAAGTTTTGGCATTTCTAATCACATGTGACTTGAAGGTATCCATATCTGGATTTTGTTTGAAATATACTGCATCAGTGATTTTATGATTTGCCTTGGTTTTAAAAGGAATTACCTCATCTGCCCCAGTACTTGTATTAATTTTTCTGATTTTGCCTTTGGCCCATATTATAATATGCTTATTGTCTGGCATCCAATTATAATTTGGATAAACTCCAAATATTGCCCAAACTTCTTGTTGGTCTTTTGACAATTGATCATATACCGGAGTTTGAATTCCTGTTGCCAAATCGTGAATGTATAGTACCGACTTAGTGCGCACCCGGCGAACAAAAGCTATTTTTTTTCCATCAGGTGAAATTTGAGGTCTTACTGCCCCACCCGGACCTTGGATCACATTTTCTACTTTGCCCTTTTCCGTGTCGTACCTGCGAATTACATAAATCTGACTATTGGGATCCTTGTTGTATTTAAACATACCACCTCCGGACATATCTTCACTAAAATAAACATATCGACCATCGGGACTTACCCATGGCTCCCCGACATCTTGCTGATCATTTTTCCTGGTGGTCAATTTCACTCCATCTCCTCCGCCAATGTGATACATCCACATCTCACCTGCACCCAATGAGCGCTCAGAAGTAAAATGTTTTCTGGCAACAATATATTGACCATCCGGTATCCACACAGCATTGTTTAACAAGCGAAATTTCTCTTTTGTGATCTGTTTGGCGTTGGTGCCATCGACATCCATGATCCATATATTGTCTCCACCTCCTGCATCACTGGTAAAAGATATCTTTTTTCCATCAGGACTAAACCTGGGCTGAACCTCAAACGCATGCCCTTCTCTTAGAATTTTGGCCTGACCTCCTGCTATGGGTAAAGTATAAATATCTCCCAACATGTCAAATACAATGGTTTTGCCGTCGGGGCTTACATCCAGATTCATCCACGTACCTTCATCAGTTTCGATAGTTACCTCTTTGAATGATGTGGCGGGAGTGTTGACATCCCATTTTTCTTTTTTCTTTTCTTCCTGGGCTTTTATAGATATCGATAAGAAAAATATGGTTGAAAAAATAATGAAGATTTTCCTATTCATAACTATTGGATTTGAGATATATCAAGTCAGATTGTAAAGGTAAAATAAGGTGAGTAAATTGACATTCGAAAGTAATAATCAGAATAATTCTGGAGATAAATTCATTCCTCAAATTTCAAGTCATAAAGCCGTTTGATTTTTTGTTTTAATTCGGCAACACCAACATTAGCTCCACTTCTAAAATACTCCTGGCCATCCAACATAAAAATGATAAGGGGTGAGGTGAAGACATTATATTTTGCTCGGTATTCTGGGTAATTTGAAATATTAATTTTATGGATATTAATCTTTGGAAAATGATTACTTATCAGAATTTCCAGCTTTTCATAAAGGGGCTCACAGACCGAACATGAAGAATTCCAAAAATATAATATTGCATTTTCCTCATTCATAGTTGGTGGTGTTTATTTTCTGTACTTGTCATTTAAGCCAACTTTTTGCCTCATCATAGGTATTATTTTCTCCAGCCTGCTCAGCTTAGTTTCTTTCAGTTTTGCTCCCGAAATGTATCCTGCATATTCTCTTTGTTTGAAAAGACTCAAACTATCAAAAGTTGCTTTTAAGATTTTATCACTTTCAAACTCTGCAATTAATTCGTCAGGTATAACAAGTGCTTTCTTTTTTTCTGGTTTAAATTCTTTTCCTTCTTTTTGATTTTGAATGGCTTCAGCAATATAAACCCTTATCAGATCATCATCGATTTCTTCACTGGAAATAAAGCGCAATTGCCGCATCGCTTTGGTTACTCCCTCCTGGGCATTGACTAATTTTCTATGTGGATCTTTTAGAAACACACCTTGAAAAAACCATATGCCAACATAAGCTTTGAAGGCCCCAATACTTATTACATTTTTTCCATTTATAGAATAAACAGGTGCTCCCCATTTTATATTTTCGGTAAGTTCTGTTGCAAGCAAAATCTCACGAAATTTTAAGAGGGAATTTCGCCAATAACTATTTCCTGCAATGAAGTCGTCGACGGTTTTGTATGATTTCATTTGCTGTTATTTTTTCTATAAACCTGTTTTTAATTTAAGTAATTGTTTTAAAATAGTCATTCCAATTTGTAGGTTTTGAAAAAATGTTAAACCTCGCAGTGAAGGATCTCATTATTTTTCTCACCCACTTTCAAGCCATAAATCAGTTGCCCACAAGTTTTATCTTCAAACTCCACTACATCTCGAAAATGACCCCATTTCTTAAATCCATGTTTTTTTAGCAAACGAACACTTTTTTTATTGACATCCAGCAAAATAGCAATGAGGGTTTTGATCTTTACCCTGTGGCAATCATTTATAATTTTCTCCAATAAAATACTCCCAAATCCTCTTCCTTGAAATGTTTCGTCAAGGAAAAAACTCACCTCGGCAATACTTCTCATGGCCTGTCTGCCTTTGCGATAAGGTGAAAGTGAACCATAGCCAATTATTTTTTTATCATAAGTAACCACATAAATCGGATATGCCATGATATCGTGACTTCTGTACCACTCCCATCTTTGTTGCCTGTTAAATTCTTTAGTATGCCCTGTGGCAGTACCGTTTCTCACTGCCTGATTATAAATCTCAACCAAGGCAGATAGCTCTGTCCTTACCGGCCAACGAATATGGAGTCTGGGCATTCCAGGCATTTTGCATCAATCGTCAATGGCCTGACCAATAAACATTCGGTATTTCCAGCCGGTTTCATCATTGACTGATCCTTGCGTCTGTTTCATTATAATCCCAATGACTTGTTCTTTGGGATCGGCGAAATAACTTGTATTGAAGTATCCTCCCCATTCAAATGTGCCAACACTGCCATTTCCTCCAGCATCCTGTCCTTTTGATGAAACCACTCCAAAAGCCAGTCCATAATAATTATTATCTCCTCCAAACAGATCTCCAGTTTGATTTCCCATAATTGACCGTACCGTGGTTCTGCTAAGAATTCTAACGCCGTTCAATTCCCCTCCGTTGAGATACATTTGCAAAAAAGTAGCATAATCTTTTGCTGTGCTGGACAATCCGGCACCACCGGAATAATAGCTTTTTGCACCAGTAATCGGATAGTCTGTATCGTAGAAAGTCACCGGCCATTTTACCCAATTCTTGTCCTCCTTTTTCTGAACTGTCACGAGGCGATTTGCCTTGGACTTGGGCAGATAAAACCAGGTATCGTCCATACCCAAAGGATCAAAAAGACGCTTCCTGAGAAATTCGTTAAATGGCATACCTGAAACTACTTCCACAAAATATCCAAGTACATCCAAGCCCAAACTGTATGTAAATTTTTCACCTGGATTGTGGTGCAGTGGCAGTTTGGCTAGTTTTTTTATATTTTCTCCAATGGTAAATTTTTCAGAAGTAAAACCCATAATAATTCCGGCCTTTTTATGAATTAGCTTTATGCGTTCATCACCATCAATGTTGGCATATCCAATACCGGAGGTATGTGTGAGCAAATGCCGGATGGTGATTTCCTTATCTGCCGCAACTGTTGTATAACTTGTATCTGCATACTTGAACGATTTGAGTACCTGGGGATTTTTGAATTCAGGAATATATTTGGAGATAGGATCATCTAGCTTGAATTTTCCTTCTTCCCAAAGCATCATTACTGCAGTGGATGTAATGGCCTTACTTTGTGAGGCTATTCTGAATATATCATCTTTTTTCATTTTTCTTTTCGACTGATTATCTGCCATACCGTAAGCCTCGTGAAAAACAATTTTGCCTTTGCGTGCTACCAAAACAACAACTCCGGGAAGATCTCCATCTTGCATATCTTCTTTGCACATGGCATCTATCCTCCTTAATCTTTCCATTGACATACCCACACTTTCGGGTGTGGCAACTGTTAATGGGGCTGATTTTTGACTGGATTTAGTTTGAGCATTTGCAGATACTACAAATGCAATTAAAATGATTGTGATTAGGTTTTTCATAAATAGTTTTTTTTTCTATAAATATATTGAAAATTGAATATGACTGAGTTAAATCTTAATTTAAAGAAAAATTTAGTTCGAAAATTCCATTAGTTCTGACCTTGAAAAAAATTTTCATTTGTATTTTACTAATTACTTTTTTTATACATAGATCTGAAGGACAAGCGTATAATAATGACGTAGATTTTCAGACCTGGACTGACGTTACGTTCACCTATTTTCTAAGTCAAAAATTATCTGTTGGTGGTGATGTTGGTTTCAGGGGTATTATCTCGTCAAAAGATTGGAATGTATTTTATTTACGGCCTTCAATAAATTATACAGTTGCACCACGGGTTAAACTTTCTGGCGGTATTGGTTCCTTCAATACATTCAATAAAACGGTCAGTAATACCTATGAAATTCGTTTTTTTCAAGATGCAAGTATATCCTGGCCAGATTTCGGCTGGGTAGATTTTTATCATAGATTTCGTTTTGAGGAACGATTTTTCTTTTATCAGAATTTGGAAAATGAATTTAATATTAGAGGTCGGTATTTATTTAGAGCCCGAACAATAGATTTCAAGCTTCTTGGTAAAAGGAAAACATTTTATCTTAAAGGTATGTGGGAGGTTTTTGTACCATTTGGTAATAGCGCCACGGAACTGTTTATAAATAATCAGCGATATTACGCTGCCATTGGTCATCGGTCTTCTGACCGTTTACGATTTGAATTGTTCTACATTTGGCAACAATCCAGGGAGATTTCAGATGATGGATTTCAGACTTCAGAAAACATATTTCGATTGCGTTTTTTCTACACATTAAAATTGCCTGAATAAATATTTCCTATTATGAATATGACATCTAAAATTTTTGTTAAACATATAAATCTATAAACATGAGTATACTCCGAAAACAAACAAAATTAAAAATGTTTATTTCGGCGATATTATTATTATTTTTCAATTAGCTGATACTCAGGCATCACCGAATCTCAAAAAATAAAACCTCATCCAAAATAACTCTTTTTGTAAAAATTGCCTGCTTTTGGAGTGTACTCAAACTTTGCTTCTCCATAAATTGATACTATAATTGTATCATTATTTTAGATGTCACTAAATCTTAAAGAAATACAAGCCCCTATCTCTCAGCAAATGACGGATTTTGAAATAAAATTCCGTGATTCGATGAAGAGCAAAGT
>CAYREN010000243.1:0-7473 GCA_964423255.1 uncultured Roseivirgaceae bacterium
ATTTTTTGGTAGCATGCATGTCAATATTGTATGACTTACACCGACAGGGAAAACTTCATCAATCACTGTCAATCCAGCCTTTCTTATCAATTCAATAAATCTTTGTTTACCATACATTTTACTATTTCCATTGGCAATAGCAGTAAAGTAAAGAGAGGTAGCCGCCAAAGAAAATGTAGCAGCGGGGTATTGCTGGTTATCCCAGAATGTTTCCATGATAATTAGTCTGGTGCTGTTACTCATGGATTTTGCAGCATGTTTAAGAATACTTACAATCTCATTCTCCGAAAAACAATCCAAAAATTGGCTCATCCAAATGATTTCTGCTTTTGGTAGCGAATTGTTTGGGCGCAGCAAATCTAATGGGTAAAAGCTTATTCTATTTTCCAGTTTATGTTCAGCTATATTTTTAGTAGCCATAGTTATTTGGCCTGGAAGATCAACGATGGTGATATTGACATCGGCGTTGAACTCACAACATGCTATAGAGAATTTTCCAGTGTTGCCTCCAACGTCTAAAAGAGATTTTGGTTTGTGCTTAAAGATAACAGGTAAGGCCTCAGGAAATGAATCGTCAGAATAATAATGGTCAAAACCTAACCAAGAATCTCGGACTTTAGGTTCCATTTTAGACAATCCTTCATACAACGTAGGCCAGTCTCCCAATTCTTTCAAACCAGATGGAACACCTTTGTCAATCGCTTCTTCCAAATGAAAAAATCCTTTGTAGCATACATCATGGACAAAATCCATGTTTACTTTGGTAAGCTGGTCAGAAGCCAAGAAATATCCAACTTTTGTCAATGTATATTTCTCATCCTCTATCTTATCAACGATGCCTGCAACAAGCGCCATCTCAAGTAGAACGCCTAGGCCATATTCAGAAATTTGGAGCGCCTTATGTAAAGTAGGTATATCTGCGCCTACTCTCCTTTGCTTTTGTAAAAAAATGAGCACGCCTTTATCTCTTAATACTTTTGTTGCTTGAAATACTATTGGCCCAAAAGCAATTTTTTGAGCCTCAAATTTTGCATCAAGCGTACTTAACTCCTTTTCCTTATTCAAAATTAAAAATCACCATTGAAGTTGAGAATATTAAGCAAAAAGATTGTGTGATTTAAATCAATCAATAGTTTATATCACGCAACCTAAATATAGAAAAACTGATATTAGATTAATTTTTCTGAATTAATTTGGCTTTTTAGTTTAGCCACTTTTTCATGCTTTTATCAATTGTTTTAAGTGCTTGATAAAAAGTTCCTGCCCAATAGTTTCTTACTCCAAATCCTTTAGGTTTAGTAGAGATCTTATCTGTAAAAATTACATTACCAGAAGTCAAATCGACTAATGTGAGCCAGTAAGTACCGAGTACATTATTTTTATTATAAGATTCCACATACAAAATAACTCCAATATCCTCAAGTCCGGAGGAGGCATATTTTTTCACATCCTCAGCAACCTTGTCAGATTCCAATGTATAACTATCATTCTGCACAAACGTCTTCGGATCAATTTCTTTATTATATTCAGATACAATATCTAAATTGATAGACATATCATCTTTGTGGAAAGATTTTTTCACATCATATTTCTTTACCTCAGAAATGACAAACCTATTCCACGTGCCTAAATAACTAGTAACAATATGATTGGGATCTGTAAACGCAAATTCATCAACCATCTTAGCAAGAGTAAAATCCATGCCGAGCCAAGTGACTTTTTCGGATTGAAATTTTGAAGCCGGGAAATCTTGTGCTTGTGAAACAAATGACAAATTTAGTAGTAGGAAGACTGCAATTAATATTCTCATGTTTTTAGTATTTTTGTGAGTAAAAATAAAAAATAATTGTTAAAACGCTACTTAATCTCCCATCATTTTTATTTAATAATTATTCTCTAATTGTCCGTGAGCAGAAGTAAAAAACTACTATTATCATTTGCCATTTTAAGCTTACTAATTGTTTTCTGGTTTGTACAGAGAGTAATATATACTTCCCCGGAAAATATCAATTCAACCATAGTCGAAGGTGATTTAGTGAAAATATCGGCAACTCATTTTTCATTAAACAATAGTTGGATAAGGTTAAATAAGCACGGAAACTGGGAGTGCTATATCGAGGGAAATGGGTACGATAGAGGTAGAACACTGGGAATTCTTCAAAAGGAACTGGGTAAACAACAGGAAGCAATATTTTTAAAAGAAATAGACAGACAAGTCCCATCCTGGATTTTCAAGGAGATTTTAACTATTGGTATTGCATGGTTCAATCGTGATTTAGATTCTTTTATTCCCAAAGAATATCAAGAAGAGATTTATGGCATTTCTCAATTTTTTAGTGATGATTTTGATGCTGTAGGGCCAAAGTATAACCGAATTATCAATTATCATGCAGCCCATGATATCGGGCATGCTGTTCAAAATATGCACCTGGTAGGATGTACAGCCTTTGGTGCCTGGAATTTTGACAAGACAAATCAAACAATGATAATGGGCAGGAATTTTGATTTTTATTTTGGAGATGAATTTGCAAAAAATAAGATTATTCTATTGAGTAATCCTGATAAAGGATATAAATCAATTTCTATTACCTGGCCCAGTTTTATTGGAGTTGTATCAGGAATGAATGAAAAGGGTCTTGGCATTACATTGAATTCAGCCAAGTCAGAAATACCATCTGAATCGGGCACTCCAGTATCTATCATTGCCAGGGACATACTGCAATATGCATCTACAATTGATGAGGCTATTGTCATCTGCGAAAAGTACGATTCATTTGTTTCTGAATCCTTTACAATATCTTCTGCCATAGATCAGCGTGTCGTTGTAATCGAGAAGACACCAAAGTTAACAGGTATTTTTACTCCAGAAACAAATACAATAGTAGTCACAAATCATTTTCAAAGCGAAGAACTTAAAAACTCACCTTTAAATGTAGAACATAAAAATTCTTCTGAATCAGTTAGAAGGTTTAATAGAACTAATGAATTAATCACAACCATAGATTCATTGGGCTACATGAATTTTGCAAACATCTTACGAGATCAAAAGGGATTTGGGAATAAGGATATTGGTATGGGAAATCCATTATCGATCAATCAACTCCTTGCTCACCATGCTGTAATTTTCAATAATATTCAAAAGACCATTTGGGTATCAGCCTATCCATTTCAAATCAATTATTTTGACGCATACTCACTTGCTGATTTTAAAAAATGGCCTGCGAGTATTGTCGATTTTCCAATAACAATTGATTCATTGGAAATCCCCAAAGACTCATTCTTTGTTGCTGAGGATTATGATAGATTTACACGATTTAAAAAGATTCGAAATGTTATTAATCATTCTTTGGATAAATCAAGTGAACTGAAGGAAGAGATAATTGCTGAATTTATTTTAACAAATTCAGAATATTATGAAACATACTTACTCATTGGAAATTATTATTTGGCAATTGAAAATAAGGAGAAGGCGCTCAATTTTTATAAAATTGCATTAAATAAGGAAATTGCTTATCAAGAAGATCGGGAATATTTGGAAACACAGATAAGTGAAATTAATTCAAATGATTAAAGGATTGGGTACAGACTTGGTGGAAGTCAATAGAATGACAGGAAAAATTAAAAAAGATAGTTTTTTAAAACTTGCTTTTACAGAAAATGAAATTGCTTATTGCAAAAGCAAGAAATATCCATCACAACATTTTGCTGCTCGATTTGCCGCAAAAGAAGCTTATATGAAAGCAATTGGAAAAGGCTGGAGCAAAGAGGCAAATTTTAAAGAAATTGAAATACAAAATAATGAGCATGGTGCCCCTAACTTAAAATTAAAAGGTGCTACTTTGGATTTTTTCCATCAATCGGGATTTAATCAAATTTTATTGTCTATGAGCCATACTGATACTATGGCCACTGCCACTGTAATTGTAACAGCTGAAAATTCCCTTACTTAACCTGGATAATCCAGGAAATAATTGTTGAAACCTATAATGAGTTAGAAACCACGGCATTGACATTTAATATAAAAATTGCTTCTGAAAAATTAATTTTTTAACCAAATTGGTTGAATGTACAGATTGTCAATGCCATACCTCGCCGGCAGGCGGGCCTTATCCCTAAATGGGGAATAATCATGAATAATTAAGGTTAAATGCGGACAACATTGAAAATATTAGATTACAATTCCAAAAAGGAAATTAAAGCTGCTCAGGAAACTGCTCTTCAAAAGCAAATTGAATATCTGTATGTTAACTCTCCTTTTTATAAAAATCTATTTGAAGTCAATAATATAGATTATAGAAAGATAGTTAGCCTTGAAGATTTGGTGCAAATTCCTACTACGGATAAAAAAGATTTAGAGCAAAACAACGATTCATTTCTTTGTGTATCGAAGCGAAAGATTGTAGAATATGTGACAACATCAGGAACTCTGGGATCACCAATTGCCATAGCACTCACAAAAAATGATTTGGATAGGTTGGCATATAATGAACATAGATCCTTGGGAATTGCAGGAATAAGCGACTTAGATACTATTCAAATTACAACCACGCTTGACAAAATGTTTATGGCCGGAATGGCATATTACATGGGGGCTGTTTCACTTGGAGCCTCAGTTATTCGTTCTGGAATAGGAAAGTCGGCGCCTCTCTGGGATACTATTTCAAAGTTTAAACCAACAGTAACAATTGCAGTCCCTTCATTTTTATACAAATTTGCCAACTATGGTTTACTTCACAATATTGACCCCAATGGCTCATCGATAAAAAAAGCTATTTGCATAGGTGAGCCAATCAGAAACAAAGATTTTTCTCCCAATAAACTTCATCAAAAGATAAGTGAAAAATGGGATATACAGTTATTTTCTACATATGCCTCAACAGAAATGATGACTGCGTTTACAGAATGTGACGCTAAAGTTGGAGGACATCAATTACCTGAACTGATAATACTTGAACTGTTGGATAAAGAAGGTAGGCCTGTAGCCAATGGCGAATTAGGGGAAGTTACCATCACGCCATTGGGTGTTGAAGGAATGCCTGTGATGCGATATCGAACTGGAGATTTGGCAAGGTCATACACGGATAAATGTACATGTGGTAGAAATACAACTCGATTGGGCCCTATTGAAGGTCGTAAAAATCAAATGATTAAACTAAAGGGTACCACACTGTTTCCGCAAAGTATTGAAGAGGTTTTGCAATCATTTGAAGAGATTGAAAATTACGTAATTGAGATATCAAAATCTTCTCTCGATACGGATCACATCAAGGTTTATATTTCAGAAAATGTAAGTACTAAATTGATAAATAACATTGAAGAGTTATTCTCTAATACCATTCGTGTGACACCAGAGATAATAAGAGTAACAAATAATTTTTTACGTGGTTTACTATTTCCTGAAGGAACGAGAAAACCAAAAAAAATAATTGACAACAGAAATAATATGGAAAAAATTAATTCCCCAGATGCGTAAGATTAAAGACAGATACGATGTGGTAATTATTGGTTCTGGGCTGGGAGGATTAATAACTGGAGTAATTTTAGGCAGAGAGGGATACAAGGTATGTATTTTAGAAAAAAATGCCCAGATAGGAGGAACTCTTCAGACATTTATTTATGATAAAACCAAATTTGATACTGGTGTTCACTATGTAGGAGGGCTGGAGCCAGGACAACCATTGTTTCCGTATTTTAAATTTTTGGGTTTGATGGATGAGTTGAAGCTCGAAAAGATGGAGGAGAATGGCTTTGATGAAATTACATTTGAAGGAGATAAAAATATTTACCCAATTGCTCAGGAATTTAATAATTTCAAAAAGCAATTATTGAAGTTTTTTCCACATGAAGAACATGGTCTTGATGATTATATCAGCAGGATAAAAAATGTTTGCAAATCATTTTCATTTTATAACCTCAACCCAGACGCTAATCTTGAGAATGAGTTGGAGCATTATTATGTTGGAGCAAAGGATGTAATTGATGATTGTGTAAAAGATAAAAAATTAAGAATGGTCCTTGCTGCAAATAATTTATTGTATGCAGGAGAGGGAGATAAAGCACCATTTTATGTTCATGCATTGATAATGAACTCCTACATAGAAAGTGCCTACCGCATATTGGGAGGAGGAAGTCAAATTAGTAAAATATTGGCCAGGCAAATAAAAGAGCTTGGGGGAGAAATTATCAGAAATCAGGAAGTAATCAGCATAAATAAAAATGATAATAAGATTGAAAGCGTTGAACTAAAAAGTGGAGTAATTGTAAAGGGAAATACTTTTATATCCAACATTCATCCCACCCAGACTTTCAAGTTGGTTGACCAAACAGGTCTTCGCAAATCATATCTCAAGAGAGTGTTGAATCTTGAAAATACAACCTCAGCATTTGTATTGTATTTATCGATAAAACCAAAGACATTGAAATATGAAAAGGTTAATAAATACCATTTTAGTCATAACAACGTATGGGATTTAACCAATTATTCCTCAGAAAATTGGGGCAATATATATGCACTATATTCTGCTCCTTCACGAAAAAATCCGGAGTTTACTAAAAGTCTCATTGTTATCACTTATATGAAAATGGAAGATGTGGCAAGGTGGGGCAAAACATTCAATACTGTTACTAATAAGGGTATTAGGGACAAAGAATACCATGAATTTAAAGAGCAAAAAGCGCAAATATTACTCAATCAAATTGAAAAAAAGATCCCGGGGATTCGCGAAATGGTAAATGACTACAATACCTCCTCACCATTAACATTGCGTGATTATATTGGTGCTGATGGTAGTTTATATGGAGTTATCAGAAACTACAAATTCCCATCGAAATCGTTTATTGGTGCCAGAACAAAAATCCCCAATCTATTATTTACTGGTCAAAACTTAGTGATGCATGGTGTGTTGGGTGTGACAATCGGTGCGATGGTCACTTGTAGTGAAATTTTAGGGAAAGACTATTTGATGGATAAAATCAAAAAGCATAGCTAATTAAAAATGGTAATTAGATTTTTTTATGTTTGTCTTAATTAATAATTACATTTAATAATACATTGGATTCTAAATACAATAAGATATGACTAAATTTATCATTGTTCTCGGCATTTCATCACTATCCATATTATCACTTATTAGTTTCAATTTCGACAATTCTACTAAGGCTATTCCTCTTGAAGATAAATTTGAAATACCTGAAAACGTTAATAATATTTTCAATGCGTCATGCTATAAATGTCACGGGGGTGAATCAAAAAACTATAAGGCAAGAATGAAATTGAAACTTGATCAACTTTCAAAATTGAAAAAATCTAAGTTGGTTTCTAAACTAGGAAAAATAGCCAAAGAGGTGGAAAAAGGAGATATGCCAACAAAGAAGTTTGTAAAAAATAACCCCGAAAATGTCCCTACAGAAGAAGATAAAAAGGTCATTATAGACTGGGCAAGAAAATTGGCACAAGAGTTAGTTGGAGAATAA
>CAYREN010000244.1:0-7466 GCA_964423255.1 uncultured Roseivirgaceae bacterium
TTCCTCCTCAAAATGGTCTCAATGAATTTTCTTTCGTTTTGGGTATTGAATATCTTAAAAGGCAAATAGATAATTTGCACTTTCGACATCCACATTACAAAACCTGCTTTGGCGAGTTTTGCTCTTTTTATCTGATCCCATTTGATAGGCATGCCTTGTTTGGAGCTTATTTTTATTAATATCTGCTGACTGGTAATTTCATAATTCAATCGCTCAAATAAAATCTTACCTTGTTCCATCTGGGTTATTCCGGCAAATTGAATTATCCAAAATAAAATGTACAAAGCAAATGCAATCAATGCCCCTGTGATCCACCAGTGAGACCAGACGATGAGCGATCCTGCCATTATACCCAATACAATCAATCCTACCCACCACTGCTGACGAAGTACTCCTACTAAAGCAATTTTGATATATTTACCAGTTTCAAGTTTATATTTTCTTGTTTTTACTAACATCTTTTCTTCAAGTTATTTTATTGGGTCGCAAATTTATAAAATTATTTTTCAATCTTGGCTTTTAAACTCATATCAAGGCTCTTTACAGAGTGAGTTAATGCACCGACAGAAATATAATCTACTCCTGATTGCGCCATTTCTAAAATATTATCTTCAGTAATTCCTCCGGAAGCTTCAGTCTTCATCCTATCGCCAACAATATTCACGGCTTCTCTCATGGTTCCAGCATCCATATTGTCAAGCATTACAACATCTGCACCTCCAGTATCGACAACCTCTTTTACCTCAATAAGATTTCGAGTTTCAATTTCTATCTTCAACGACTTCCCTGCTTTATTCAAATAATTATTAGCTGATTTTAAAGCTTTTGCAATCCCTCCGGCATAGTCAATATGATTATCTTTCAACATTATCATATCGTAAAGCGCAAACCTGTGATTTGTGCCACCACCAATGATAACTGCCCACTTTTCCAGAGGCCTAATGTTTGGCGTTGTTTTTCTTGTATCTAAAATTTTGGCATTTGTCCCTTCGATAAGTTTACACAATCTGTTTGTGTAAGTGGCTATACCACTCATTCGCTGCATACAATTGAGGACAAGTCTTTCAGCAACTAATATTGACCTCACAGGACCGTTAACTTCAAAGGCAATATCTCCGAAACTTACTCGATCTCCATCAGTATTATTAAACTTAACCAACAGATTTGCATCAATTTTATTAAAAATATCCAATGCAAGTTCAAGGCCGGCAATAATCCCTTCCTGTTTAATTTTCAAATAGGCCATACCTTGTAATTCTCCAGGAATTGTCGATAGCGAAGAATGATCGCCATCTCCAACATCTTCTTCAATTGCTTGCTCTATAAATTTGTTTATAAAATCTTTTGTAACGTATTTCGGTTTCACGGCGCAAAAGTATGAAAAGCTTAAAGATTATGGCAGGATGAATGAATTTATTAAGTTGAAATATTCGAGTGATTAATTTTGATAATTAATTCCAATAAATAAAGTGAGGAAGCAAATAAATTATTCTCTGCTGAAATCAATCGAATCGACAAGATAACCACTCTGAAATTTTTTAATAAGAATCCACACCCTGAAAGAGCCGCTTTCAAATGTATATTTTCCAATTACGTAGGTAAGACCTTGCTTGGAAGCTCCTTGATGAATGTACTGAAAATTGGTTGGAGGATACTTTTTAAAAAATTCTTTTAAAACCAGCTCAGCCTGTGACTTACTATAATTTGACTTTTCTCCTTCAAAATTGAGCTCAACCATTTTATTGAAACTTTTCACCAATTCTCTTGAACTACCTGTTTTTAGTGCAGACCGCACATTATTAATTACTTCACTTTGCGCATTACTTTCTACTGAAAAAGAAACGCTAAAAATGAAGGTGAAAATTAAAAAACAATATCTATATACTTTTTCCATCCGTCTCATTCAAAATAACAAAATAATATAGCTAAATCTATGCAGGCATTTGATTAATTTTGCACAAAATTAAAATGCAATCATTTGATTTGTTTTACCACAACGCACAATTATTGATTTGCTTTTAAAATATTTATAAATATAAAAACCAAATAAAAATGTACAAGATAGTTTTGTTGAGGCACGGTGAAAGCCAATGGAATATGGATAATAGGTTTACCGGCTGGGCTGACGTTGATCTAACAGAAAAAGGCCGAAAGGAAGCCAAAGCTGCTGGAGAATTACTGAAAAGTGAGGGCTTTACTTTTGACAAAGCATTTACCTCCTTGCAAAAAAGAGCCATAAGGACATTGTGGATGACCATGGACGAAATGGATTTGATGTGGATTCCTGTAGAGAGAACCTGGAAATTAAATGAAAGATTTTATGGAGGACTCACAGGAATGAATAAAGCAGAAACAGCAAAAAAATATGGCGATGACCAGGTGCTTATGTGGAGAAGAAGTTATGATATTCCTCCACCAGAACTGGATAAATCAAGCGAATATTATCCTGGAAACCAGACAAGATATGCAGGACTTTCTGATAAGGAGCTACCCACTACCGAATGTCTTAAAGATACAGTAGAACGTGTAGTGCCTTATTTCGAAAAATATATTGCTCCCGAAATTAAAAACGGAAAAAAATTGATTATCGCTGCTCATGGCAATAGCTTGAGAGCTCTAGTAAAATACCTGGATAATATAAGTGAAGAGGATATATTAAAGCTTAATATCCCAACTGGTGTTCCTTTGGTTTATGAATTGGATGAAAACCTGAAACCAATTAAGCACTATTATCTTGGAGACCAGGAAGCTTTGGCGGCAAAATTAGAGGCTGTGGCAAAACAAGGAAAAGCTAAATAATTAGATATTGAAATATTGGGTTCTAATTTTTTCAATTGCAATTGCCTCTTCATGTGGGCAAATTAACAAGGATAAAAAAAATACAACCAATGAATTCTTTGATATTAATGGGTTGGTAGATTATCAGGTGAAAATGCTTGATTCTATTGGTCCATTTTTATTAAAAGGTGCAATTATCAATGGCAGTGAAGAGCAAAAAAAAATAGATACTAATTTTGATTTTTCGTGGGAAAAAGAATTGTCAATTTTCAAATCCGCAGATATCAATAAACCTGTTTTAAAAGACAGCTATAAAATTATCAATGAAACAAATTCAGGTTCAAAAAACATCCTCTACCTCAGCAAATCTCCAAATAAAACTCGCGTTGATAGTATTGTTATCAACTATGCAGGACAGGTAAACGAACCAATAAAAATTCTTGCATTTTTGAGTGGTAATAATGTGCTTTTCGAAAGTTCCAAAACTTTAGAACTGACATTTGAAAAAATTGGAAGACACTTATTACTTTCTAAATACCAAATTGAAGGTTGGCAAAAAATGATCTCTAAAGACACCACAAAATTTTCTATTAAAGGAGAATTAAATTTTTAATAAAGCCTCCAAAAAATCCATATTATGCCTGCGCTCCTTAACTACAATTAATGGAATTTGCGCATTGAGCTTGATAAGTTTTTCCGCAACACTTCCAATGAGCACAGCAGCAGCTTGTGTTCTTCCTTTTGAACCAACTACGATGGCACTTGCTTTTTCCTTTACAGAAAACTGGTATATTCGTTTGGCAATGTGCCCTTTTTCATCCAATTCAAATTTCGCTTTAATTTTGGCTCCCTTGGTATTGTATTTTTCGATAAACTTTGTAATCGAATCTTTTGCATTGTCTTTCATTATCTCAGCAAACTCCTTAAAAGATTTACCTGAAGTGTGATACCCTGACGGGACATTATAAATATTTAAGCAGGTAATACTTAAATCCGGGATGTTTGACGTCATAAAAATTGAAAAATTAAAAGCCAAATTTGATGCCTCTGAAAAATCGATGGGCACAACCACCTTTTTAAAATGTTTTGGCAGCACTTCAGGCACCAGGACGACAGAGCATGGCGCCAGGCGAACAACTTTACCACTTACAATACCTTCTCCTTCTAAACCGGATTTTCTGCCAAGTACAATCAGGTCTACCTCCTTTATCTTAGCCCATTTCAGTATTTGTCGTGTCCTATTACCCTCTACAACCTTTAATTCATACGGGGTATCTATTTTATAATCATCATCCTGATTTATTGTAAATTCAATTTCATTCTTGACAGTTTCATCAAGAGGTGCCATCAAATCTGGATATTTATCTATTATTTCGTCAGGCAATTCCATTTTTCTAAGCACATGAATAAAATATATCTTATCAAGAGATATAGTTTTAGAAAGCATGCTAATGTACTGCACTAAAGTTTCGTCCATTTCCGTTAAATCAACAGCGACAAGTACTCTTTTTATTTCTTCCATAGTTATGTATTAAAAAATGAATCCTTATTTTGAAATATCAATTTATCTGCAATTAATGAATTTTGTTAAATTCTTGACAGTAAATTATTAAATATTAATTTTGCTATCTTTAATATTATCAATGACAGAACAAAATCAAAATCGAAAAGGTTCTTTTTTAGAAAAACTAAAAGGAAAGTGGGGATTGAAAAATCTCGTTCAGGTGGTCATGGTGCTAATCGTCTTTAGCCTTACTGGAATGACAGTTGTATGGATACGTCCGGTAATATTTTCATGGTTTGGTTTTGATGATGAAACATTGTTTATCACCAAAACCATAACCTATATTTTACTTATTTTTCCTATGTATCAAATACTTATCTTGGTATATGGGACACTATTGGGTCAATTTGCATTTTTTTGGGATAAGGAAAAAAAATTGTTTAATGCAATTTCAAGGCCTTTTAAATCTAAAAACCACTAAGTTTTTTTCAATGCTTATAAAGACTCATATAGTTGCAAACTAAAATTTATTTTTTTCTTTCTTTTATTTTATTATCAGAAAATCTGCTGTATGCACAATTAGTTCCAATTCAAAATAATATTGGCGAACTGAAATCTCAAAAAGTAAAATCCCTATCTGTATTCTATTATTCTTCAAAAGACACAACAGGTGTTAATTCAAAATTGATTCTTAAAAAGGATTTTGATAAAGATGGAAAAATCACCAACAAATATATTTTGTCTCTTTGGGAAGGGGTATCTTATAGTATTAATTCTACTTATAAATACGATGGAGAAAATCTAATAGAAGAGCTCCACAGGCAAACCGTGTTAAATCTTGAAAAGAGAGATGAGGAATACATCAATTCCTTTGGTGATACACCCTTAAACGAAAAAATAAAATATACTTATAATCAGGACGAGCAGTTAATGGAAAAGGATATTTTTTCGTTCGTTACAGATGAAATCTCGGATACTACCACTGCGAGTCAATCAATAATATATCAATATGATTCAGGATTTGTAGTGAAAGAGATAAGCTCTTCTTTAAACAACCGGATATTTAACAAAAATTTTACAAATGAATATAATTACGATTTACAAGGCAATCTTGTAAAAACCACCAAGGTCTATGGTACTGAGATGAATATGAAGAGAACATCATTTTATATTTTCGACAGTGAAAATAGGATGATAGAAGAAAAAGTTATCGACCAGGTAATTCCCCGAAATAACATCCATATTCGCTATAATTATGACGATGCTGGAAATTTGAAAAACAAGCTGACTATTGATGAAGAATTGAATGATTTTGTAGTTGATATCACTTTTGAATACGACTCGCATGGAAACAAAATTTCAGGTGAAAAGGATATCGAATTTACATACTATAGTAATGGATTAATAAATTCAGAATATTGGTTGGATCCAATTTCTGATCTGGAATTTTATTTTGTATCTCACTACCAATACTATTAAACAAAACAATTTGTTAAGCAATATCTTTCATTACCATAAGAATATATTCGCTTACTCGTTTTTGTAGTTTCCTGGAAGTCCAGTATCCAAAATGAGACAGAATATTCCAAAAGCTCAATATATTTCCAACACCAATTTGAATATCTGTAACATTTGCCTTCAAATAATTTTCATTGATAAATTTAATTGGATAACCCAGAGGATCATTTTTATCATAATAATTTTCCCAGATTGCCATATGTTTCAGTTTTGATAAGATATTATTATCTGGAAATTTTATGGGTACCAAGGCATCAATATTACTTGAAGAAGAAAAAATGGGTATGTTATTGCCAAATGTAAATAAACCTACCAATGTTTCGAATCTTTCAAAAGGAGTATTTCCATAAGCATTACTTCCAGTGGAAAATTGCCTGTCCCATATATAATTATGAATAATTTCTGTACCCATCGAAGAGGCAACAATTATCAATGGGGCATTTTCAATAATTAGATTTTGCAAATTCAATATTGAGTTATATACCATCAAATGTGTCTTTTCATAAGCTTGATCTGGCAAATTGGGCTTTCCTCCATAATTGATCAAATCAGAAATATTGGTAATCAGAAATTTCCTTAACGTTTTTGACTTCAGGTTGAGATTATCATTTTTTAACATACGAGTTAGGAGATTTTCCTGTTGATCCTGAAGGGGCGCATACCAATCGACATACTCGTAGGCAATCTCATTTATATCAATATTATTTTTTGTCAACCGATTATTTACCTTATTGATGAATTTTTTTTGCCGCTCAAATCCTGAACTTCCTGATCCTCTGATTACTAAAACACCTATTCTTTTCATGGTTAAGTTGATTAAAGTTTAAACATCCTGAGCCAAAACTGAAAAACGAATTCTATCGCAATCTAAAATTCGGGGTTAACCTCAGTAATTCAACAATTAAATATAATTGAAATTTAAGATAGAATTCCCATCGAAATAATTAATAGAATTCCAATCGTTTCATCATCTACCTAACTCGTTGATAAACAGCAAATAATTATAGATGCCGGTATTGATGAATAAATTTAATCGACAAGCATTTGTCAATAATAAATAATACTTCTACATTTGCATTTCGAAAAAATAGAAAGAAAAAACAAGTATGGCAAATCACAAGTCAGCATTAAAGAGAATCAGATCAAACGAGACTAAAAGACTCAGAAATAAGTATTATCTGAAAACCACCAGAACATTCATTAAAAAGTTAAGAAACTCAACTGATAAAGCAGAAGCGCTTGAGTTGTACAAAAAAGTATCTGGTATGTTAGATAAATTGGCAAAAAGAAGCATTATCCACAAAAACAATGCTGCGAACAAAAAAGC
This sequence comes from uncultured Roseivirgaceae bacterium, assembly GCA_964423255.1. Lineage (GTDB taxonomy): Bacteria > Bacteroidota > Bacteroidia > Cytophagales > Cyclobacteriaceae > JAAUQL01. The sequence goes on from CAYREN010000244.1 coordinate 7,128, forward strand.
TAAACTTCATAAAGTGATGGCTGCCGTTCAGTAGTATTATCAAAAATATTAATAAAAGCCTCATCGATTATTCGATGAGGCTTTTTCTATTTTAGGGTTTTGGTTTTCATTGAATAATATACATTTTTATAAAAACCAAAAGATTATGACAGAACCAGGCAGCTACCTGAATATACTTAGTTGGGCTGAAGAAGATCGTCCAAGAGAAAAATTATTACTTAAGGGCAAGACTATCTTGACTGATGCAGAGCTCATTGCAATATTGATTGGTTCGGGTACACGGTCTTTAAGTGCAGTTGATGTAGCCAAGTTGATTTTGCACAAAGCTGATAACAATCT